>JAQGPA010000119.1 GCA_028293325.1 Pedosphaera sp.
GCTTCATCTCCAGGCCCAGCAGGGCCACGGAGACGGCGGAACTGGGCAGGCCGCTGTGGCGAATCACTTCGTCGATGTTCGATTCCTCGTTGCTCAAGGCGTCGTACACTTTTTGTTCGCTCTCGGACAAATTGAGCGCCGGCAGCACGCCGGTCTCGCTGGCACCAGGCGGACGATTGCTCGCCGGGAATAAATATTCAAACTCACTCAAAATATCCTCCGCCCCTTCGCAGAGCTTCGCTCCCTTTTTGATCAATTCGTGACAGCCCTTGCTGCGCGGCGAATCGATGCGTCCCGGCACCGCGAAAACCTGGCGTCCCTGTTCCACGGCCATGTTCGCGGTGATCAACGCGCCGCTGGTCAGGTTCTCCTCCACCACCACCGTGCCGAGCGTCATCCCGGCCACGATGCGATTGCGGATGGGGAACGATTGCTTGTCCGCATTGCGATTGAAGGGAAATTGCGTGATGACCGCGCCGTTGTCCGCAATCCGCGCGAACAATTCCCCGTTCTCCGGCGGGAACACGATGTTAATCCCCGTGCCCAGCACAGCCACGGTCCGGCCCTTGGCGCTTAACGCGCCCTGATGCGCCGCGGTGTCGATGCCGCGCGCGCCGCCGCTCACCACCGTCACGCCCACGTAGGCGAGTTGATAGGATAATTTGCGCGCCACTTCCTGGCCGTACGGCGTGGTCATCCGCGAGCCGACCATCGCGACGGCGTTCTTGTCCTTCGCCGAGAGCTTGCCTTTGACATAGAGCACGATCGGCGGGTCATAAATCTGGCGCAACAATTCCGGGTAATCTTCATCCGACTGGATGAGCACATGGCAGCCAAATTCCTCGATGCGCTTGAGCTCGCCGCTGAGGTCGATGGTCTTCTCCCAATTGGCAATGGACGCAGCCGTATCCGCGCCGATGCCGCGCACGTGCTGGAGTTGCGATTGGGAAGCCGCGAGAATCGCCGGCGCCTCGCCGAAATGTTCGAGCAATTGCCGTACGCGCACCGGCCCGACTTGTCCGACGAGGTTGAGCGCCACCAAGGCTTCCCGAGAATCCATCCGGTTTGGATACCTGATTCCGTCATCCGGTGCAATACCTCCCCATCGTCATCGCCCATTCCCTCATTCGTTTCGTTCATCCGGCAGGCCTGAAAGGCCGCAATAATAAAGCCCAGCAACGCCCTGTGTATGGTTATAAACATTATTCGAAGCCCTGAAGGGGCGACATAAAACTGGATCAGAACAAAATGATTAGGGAATGCAGCCGATACCAGCCGCACCATTGTATTTAAAAGGTAACGAGGAATTCCTGTCCATCATTGGATCGAGCTTTTCCATTACCCGAGATACTCCATTCATCATACTGAAGAACAATTTCCATAAGCAGGGATGAGGTCTTGCTATGAGCAAGGCAGTAAACATTTCCAGTAGTTCCGAAGACGGCACTGGTGCCTGAGCCATAAGCGGTGGTTGTTCCTGACGGTCCGAAAGCGGAAGCAGTGGCGGCAGAGAAGCCAACTGACCCGGAATGGTAAGCCGTGAAATGTCCTTGGAGGTCTTGGCCATCTGGCATCTTGACACGAATTTTCCTGGTGAGCGTATTGTATCTACCTTGAAAGGTCTGGCCTGATTTAAATTCAGTAAATTGCATCCTGCCGGCGCACCCCGAAAACAGCAGTATAATCAGCAGAAAGCTGATACGGCAGGTAAGCGTTATCAGTTTCGGCATTGTGGCCCAACTATTACCCGCGGGTGCAAAAGCGCAAGTAGATTGCTTTTAGGCATATGTTGATAGCGCCTTGCTGGTGCACAAAGTGATCAACAACCAAAGCCAACGGCGAACGAGTCGCTTGGCAAGCCATTGTCATTACCCAATCTATTCCAAGGCCATTACGTCGATAGAGGGTTTCAACAGAGCAAGATGGCTTACACGGTTTCGGTTCGAGCCTGCTTATGCCATTTATAAGTTGTACCACTCCAAAGAGGGGTGGTTTGGCATTCGGCCTTTCGATAGGATGATCGCGTACCCATTGAAGTAAACGGCGCAAGCCATCCATCAACCATACTATGAAATCCAATTCCAAATCAAAAGTGGCCGGGACACATTGCCTTCACACGGTGAAGTGTCGCAGCCTGTTCACAGTCGTTGCCCTGCTGTTGCTATTGGCAGCCGGCGCACCTCGGGCTTTCGCCTGGGGCATCACGTGGAGCGACGACTTCACCGGCGTCAACAACCAACCTTGGTCCGGCAACTGGAGCTTTGAAACGGGCGGCGGTGCCAACAATGAAAAACAAACCTATGTCACTTCTTGGGCCAACTGCCACGTCGTGTCGGACGGCACGGGCACCGACAGTCAGGCGCTCCAGTTCGAGGCTCAAACCGACAACGGAGCCTGGAATGGGCACTGGTATTCGGCGCGCATCAACTCCTACGGCCATCATTCGTTTGGCACCGGCACTTACCTTGAGTTCCGCTGCAAATTCCCGAACTCCGGCAAAGGTTACTGGCCGGCCGCATGGTGTCTTGGGACTTCAGGAGGTAATTGGCCGTATAACGGCGAAATTGACGTCGCGGAAGAAGTGAACGGCGCATGGGAAAACTATCAAACCCTGCATATGCCCAACGGAAGTGGCGGCGACTATTCTCCCGGCACCGGTCCGAGAACAATTGACCATTCCACGACGACATACCACAACTACGGCGTCTGGATTCAGCCTGACGGCAGCTATATCACGTTCAACGTTGACGGCAACAACACGATCACCATTTATCGCAGCAGCACACCGGGCGGCGCGTCATGGGAATTCAACCCCCCCAGACAGTTTTTCGTCATTCTCAATCTCGCCATCGGCGGCAACTTCCCGGGCGACCCGAATAGCTCAACGCAAGTCAATGGCAAGTTCGACGTTGATTATGTCCATCAATGGAACTAAGCCCTAGCCGAACGTAAGTTTCAAAATCCCAGCCTGAAGTGATTCGGGCTGGGAAACTTGTTTTTATATTTATATGAATTTACGCATGATTAAACGAAGCCTGATCGTCGGCACCGCGCTGTTGCTTCACTTTTCAATTCAGGCAGGCACGACCAATACATCCGCCGGTGACGCGGCGAGCGCAGGCGCCAGCGCCAATTCAACAATCACCAACGCAGCTGCGATTGTTGATGGCCACGTTATTCCCATGGAAGACGTTGCGCTCAAATGTCTGCGTGAAAATCGGGCGTTCATCGTTGGTCAGATGATTCAGGTTTACGTGCTTGACCGCGAATGCCAAAAGCGCGGCATTACGGTTGCCGCAGCGGAAATGGATAAATACATCGCTCAATGGCGCACCAATCTCGCTCCGGCCACGCTCGAAGACACGCTGAAAAAAAGTCATGTCACCATGGCCCAGGCCCGGGACGATGTTCGTATTGAAATCGAAAAGCCCCTGCTCGTCGCCGACCAGATCAAGCTGCTTCCCATGGTTCATTGCCGTGAACTCGTCGTGACTTTTGGTTCGTCGCGCAGCGAATCCAACGCCCTGGCCATGGCGACGGATTTCCGCCGGCAGATTGCGGAAGGCGCTGATTTTGATGCGATGGTTGCCCGGCATTCCGAGGGTGGAAATAAGAGCGGTGACATGGGCTTGCTTTACGACCATGTTTTAAGTTCGGTGGACGCGCCGGTGCTGGCTGCGGCGCTGGCATTGAAACAAGGCGAGATTTCACCGCCTATCAAGGCCAGCGACGGCTACCACCTCATCAAGGCGGATTCCACCCACGACCATCATCCGCCGACTGAAGATGCGCTTTATGCTGACGCTGCGCGCCGTCACCAAGGCATGTTTGAAATTCCCCAAGCCATTGCCGCGTTGACCGACCAAAGCAAAATCACATTTGCCGAGGACAGCGACCTTGTTCCCGGCAAACCGTTACCTGAAGCAGCCGCTGTGGTTGACGGACATCTCATCCCGATGAAAGACGTGCTCGATAAATGCCTGGCCATGTATGGGACCAAGCTCACCCATATTCTGGTGCAGAATTATGTGGTGGACCGCGAATGTGAAAAGCGCGGCATCACCGTCAAGGAATCGGAAATTGACGAGCGGGTGGAAGCCTTGCGCAAACAGTGCGCTCCAATGACGCTTGAAGAAGGCATGAAAATTCACCACACCACCATGGCGGGATTGCGCTATGATTTCCGGCAGGAAATCGAACGCACGCAATTGGTCATCGACCAGGTCAAGCCACCGCACATGGTTCACGTGCGCATCATTTTGGTGAAGGCCGATGCCGTCAGCCAGTCGGACGTTGAACGCGCCGACCGCGACGCCAAGGCGCGAATCACCGCCATCCAGGAACAACTCAAGGCCGGCAAACGCTTCGAAGATTTGGCTGTCCAATATTGTGTATCGGACGACCCCAGCAAGAGCGGCGACATGGGCGTTGTTTTCCCCAATAATCCCGACCTGGACACCGACATTGTGAATGCCGCCACCACCATGAAAAAGGGAGAGATCAGTTCCACTCCAATCAAAACCTACAATGGCTACGCGCTGCTTCAGGCCATCAGCGACAGCGACAATCATCCGGGCGACGAAGACGCTGCCTACGCCAGAGCGCTGTCCGGCTATCGGTCCTTGGTGGCGCAGAGGCTGGTCTCGCAAACCATCGGGGGTCTCATAAAAAAATCAAACGTGGTTTACTTCGTGCATTCATAAACCCGTGAATAAAACCACCGCACGGAAGGAACAATCAGGATGGCAAGGTTTCCCGGAACGGCAATGGTTTGAGATTTAATTATCTTCGCATGCGCCACCGCAGCAACCGGAGCGCATTTCCAATCACCACCAGATCCGACAAGCCCATCGCCGCCGCGCAAAGAATAGGGCTCATAAAACCAAAGGCGGCGAGGGGAATGCCGACGGCGTTGTAGAAGAAAGCCCAGAATAAATTCTGCTTGATGGTGCGCAATGTCGCCTGCGACAGGCCCAGGGCTTCGGGCACGGCCTCGATTTCCGAGTTGAGCAAAATAATATCGGCGGCTTCGCGGGCCACGTCGCTGGCGCGGCTGACGGCGATGCCCAAGTCCGCGGCCTCCAAGGCGGGCGCGTCGTTGATGCCGTCGCCGACAAACGCCACCCGCTCGCCTTTGGCGCGCAATTGTTCAATGAATTTCGCTTTTTGTTCGGGGCGCACTTCGGCAAAAACATTTTGCGACGGAATGCCGGCTTGTTTGGCGATGGCTTGCGCGGTCAACAGGTTGTCGCCGGTGACGAGATAAACGTGCAGGCCATTGTTTTGCAGTTGCCGGGTGACGTCCGCCGCGCCGGGCTTGAGCGTGTCCTGCACGGCCAGCACACCGAGCAGCGATGGGTTGGCGGCAATGCCCAACAGCGTCGCGCCTTGCGCGGACCATTTTTCCTCAAAAGCCCGGGACTGGCGCAAATCCACGCCCGCTTCCCGCAGCCAGCGCAACGAACCGAGCCGGACCAGGACCGGCGAAGAATTGTCCAATGACAATCGCGCTTGCACGCCTGCGCCGCGAATTTCCTCCCAGTTAGTGAATGGAAAATCGTCGGGATGCAATTTGGCAATCGCCTGGCTGAGGGGATGGCTTGAGCGCCGGGCGAGTGCGGCGGCCAGTTTCATTTCATCCACCGCCGGGCGTCGCTGGTTGACGACATATTTTTCTTCGCTGACCACCACCGGCTTACCTTGGGTGAGCGTGCCGGTCTTGTCAAAGATCAGCGCCGTGATTCGTCCGGCCCGTTCCAACGCCATGCCGTCGCGAATTAAAATGCCGCGCCGCGCCGCCGCATTCGTGCCCGCCATGATGGCGGCGGGCGTGGCCAGACCCATCGCACAGGGGCACGCAATGATGAGCACCGCCGCCGCATGAATAAACGCCGCCGCCAGGACGCTCTCGGGCACGGCGGACGGCCAGAGAAATTTTTCCAGCCACGCGCTGACATGCTGCGCTTGTTGCGGCGCAAGCCCCCACCAGAGGCCGGTGGCCAGCGCAATCAGTACCACAATCGGGACAAAGACGCTGCTGACGCGGTCGCCCAGGCGCTGGATTTCCGCACGGCTGGTCTGCGCCCGCGCGACGGCGGCGATGATGTGCGCCAGGGCGGTCGCTTCGCCGGTGCCCGTCACGCGCGTCAGCATTTGCCCGTTTAAATTCACCGTGCCGGCAAAAACTTTATCGCCGGGATGCTTGTTCACGGGCAGGGATTCGCCGGTGAGCATCGATTCATCCACGGTGGAATCGCCGGAACTGACTTCGCCATCAGTGGGGACATGATCGCCGGGCTTGAGCACGACCGTGTCATTCACCTGCAATTCCCGCACCGGAACTTCCACCTCGCTGCCATCGGCATTGCGCCGCCGCGCGCGTTGCGGTGCGAGATGCAACAATGCCTGGAGGGAGCCCTCGGCTTTGGCACTGGTGCGCGCCTCGATCCAATGGCCCAAACTGATCAAGGTGATGATGGCCGCTGATTCCATGAAATAAAGATGACCGCCCGCACCGGTGAACAGTGCCCAAACGCTGTAACCAAACGCCGTGGTGGAACCGAGCGCCACCAGTGTGTCCATGTTGGAATCGCGGACCTTGAGTTGCCGCCAGGCGCCGATATAAAAGCGCGCGCCACAAAAAATCTGCACCGGCAAGGTAAGCGCGAACGCCAGCCAGCGAAACCACGGCGTCATGCCGAGCCCAAAAATCCATTCGCCGATGATGAGCGGCAGCGTGACCGCCAGCCCCACGACCACGTTGAATTGCCAACCCGCCAGCGGCGACCAGGCGCTGCGTTGCTGCGCCTTGGGACCTTCGGTCTCGAGCGGCGTGGCTTCGTAACCAGCTGCCTGCACCGCGGCGACCACGGCGGGGAGATCCGGTGCGGACTGCCAGCGCACCGCGGCACGGCCGGCATCGAGGCGCACGGAGGCGCTGGTCACACCCGGCACGCTTTGAATGGCCTCCGTGACATGCCGGGCGCAATTGCCGCACGTCATGCCGTTGACCGACAGCTCCGTGAGCAGTCCGGCGGCAGTTTGCGTTGAATGGTTTGTATTTCCCGAAGCCATAAGCCAACCCGTTGTGGACAGTGTAGCGGAGAAATTGCGGCGCGTCTAATCTGCAAATGGAAGCGACGGATGTCGCGGCGTTTTTCCGAACACAGTTTTAGGCATCCATCAAAGCCGCGAAGCGCAGGCCGCGCGTGCTTATGCGCAGTTCGTTGAACTCAAACGCCTGCATCACGCCTTCGTAGATCACCACGCCGGGGAGAATGACATCGCGGCGTTTTTTGGGCAGGCCGATGATGTTCGTGCGCTCGGCCAGCGGCAGGCTCCACAAACGTTCCACATGCGTGCGAACTTGCGCGAGCCTCAGGCGGGTCGCCTCGATGCGTTCGCGGTCGAAAGTGTCGAGTTGCGCTTCCATGCGCGCGAGAATGGTGGTGGTGCCGCCGGTGCCGATGAGTTGCACGGGACGGCGCTCGGAATCCAATTTCTTTTCCCGGCGCAAGGCGGGCCCGAGCTTGGGACGCACCTCCTTTTCCAGGAAATCGGCGACCCATTGGCGGTTGGCGGCCAATTCCTGCGGTGTCGGCGGATCGCTGTGCGGAAATTTTTCCATGAGCCGCACGGTGCCCAATTGAAAGCTGTGACGAAAATGTTTGTGTTCGCCCTGGCCGAGAATGAATTCCGTGCTGCCGCCGCCGACATCGAGCAGGAGCAGCGGTTGGCTGGCCAGATCGGGATCGCTGGTCACGCCCTGGAAAGCCCAGTCAGCTTCCTGTTCGCCCGAAATGACCTCCACTTTCAAGCCGGAGGCTTGTTCGATGGCGCCGGTCAACTCGGCGGTGTTGAGGGCGTCGCGCGCGGCGCTGGTGGCAATAATGCGCGGTTCCGTCGCACCGGTATTGCGCGCCTGGGTGGCGAAATCCGCCACGGCTTTGGCGGTAGCGGCAATGGCCTGGGCCTGGAGTCGGTTGGCTTCATAGAAGCCGTTGCCCAGCCGGGTTTGTTCGCTCACTTCCACCACCGGCTGGACCACGCGTCCGGACACGTCCGCCACCAACAATTTTACAGAGTTGGTGCCGATATCTATGACGGCGCGTCGGGTGCCTGGCATAACCACAATTTAAGAATATGCTTTTGCTGTCTGATTTGACTGGCGGCTGGACCGCAACGTCCCTACCGGTAACTTAGCCCCGGGTGAGCCGGGTTGCGCGAGAGATTAAGCAAAAAAGTGTCAAAAATCAGCTATTTTTATTTTGTTTCCCGCCGGGCCAGCACGGCCCCGCCGGTGATGCCGGCATCGTCACCTAGTTGGGAGGCAACGATTTTGATGCCTTTATCGGTGCCGGGAAAGGCATGTTCGCGGGCGGTTTTGACCACGACGGAGAGCATTTCGCTCTCCAGCGCATCCATGAGGCCGCCGCCAATTACAATGACTTCCGGGTTGATAATATTAATGAGATTGGCGATGGCGATGCCGCTGTATTTCGCGGCTTCCTCGACGATATGCTCCACAAATTTATCGCCCTGCTTGATGGCTTTGCGGAGGTCGCCGCTGCGCAGATCTTTTAAATCCTCGCCCAGCATTTCGGTCAGGACGGTTTTTTGACCGTCGTGGACGGCATCCTGAATTTGGCGGAACAAAGCCGTGCGGCTGGAGAAGGCCTCCCAGCAACCGCGACCGCCGCAGGTGCATTTGGGGCCATTGGCTTCCAGGACCATGTGGCCGACTTCGCCGGCGGTGCGGTTAAAGCCGGAGTATAATTTGCCATCGATGATCAAACCGCCGCCGATGCCGGTGCCCAAAAAGACGCCGATCATGTTTTTGGGTTTGCCTTCCAGTTCCACCTCATGCACGCCGAGCGTGCAGACGTTGCAGTCGTTGTGCAGGAAGACCGGCAGATCGAGTTCCTTTTCGAGTTCCTTTTTGAGCGAGACATCTTTCCAGCCGAGATTGCCCGCGAAGAGCACCTTGCCGCTGTCCGAGTCCACCGCGCCGGGCGAGCCGATGCCGATGCCGCGGATCTGTTTGAGACTGAGATCGCATTCATCCACCGCATCCTGCACGCAACGGGCGATGCGTTCGACGACCGCCTCCGAGCCGCGGTCCGCCTTGGTGCTCATCTTGGAGCGGCCCACGCATTTCAGCGAGGTGGTGAACACGCCGGCGAGAATTTTGGTGCCGCCCAAATCGACCCCGATCAGGTGATCCGCTTTGCCATTTGCTTCAGCCATAACGGTTGATGTTTCTGAATTTGATTTTTTGCGATTGCCGACTGGGATGACGAAAGAAACAAAACTATTTGCCGGTCAAAACGGTTTCAATCTTCCGTTGCAGTTCGGTGTTGATTTCGTCCGGCGAACGGTCGCCATCGATGATTTGAAAACCGTAGATGGCCTGGAGCCGCTGGAATTGCCGTGCCATCAGGGACTGGTATTTGAGAAAACTGTCGAACATCTCGCGTGAGAGACCGAGGTCCATGCCGCTCTCCCAGTAATCGAGCGCGGAGTTTTTGGCGAAATTGCGCTGCACGAGTTGTTCCGGCGAAACATTGAGATAAAAGACGGCGTCCGGTATGAGGGCGATGCCGTAAAGGTTTTTTAACCAGACTTCATCCATGCCGCGGACGATGCCGCGCGCCATGAGGGTGTAAATGTAACGGTCGGCCAGCACCATAAAACCGGCCTTGAGCGCGGGCAGGATGATGTTTTCCAACTGGTCGGCAAAATCGGTGGCGTAGAACAGGCTGAGCGTGGTATGGCTCAGAATATTGCCTTCCTGCGCCTGATCCAGTTCCTCGCTGACGAGCGTGGAACGCTTGAGGCCGACCTGCACCGTGGCGTGGCCGCAGCCTTCCAGCCATTCACGCAACCGGGCGATTTGCGTGGAGCGGCCGGAGCCATCCGCGCCCTCCACGACGATGAGTTTGCCGGCGAGCTTGTGGCGGTCCACATTCGGAATGCCGAGGCCATAGAACCGCCGGAGCGAGGGCTTGGGCACCCGGATGGGGCGGACAGCGGGCAGGGGCTTGCGTTTGAGAGTCAGCTTCTTCATGACGCTTGAGCGAGATGCGGGGCGACAAAGACGCCGAGATCGATTTTGGACGCGACCAGTTCGCGCACGATGGATTGCTGGGCCTCAATCGGCTGGTTGGCATCAATGACGGAAAAATTAAATTCCGTGCTCATGCCGAGGTATTGTTCCAGGATGCGCCCCTGGAAAATACGGAAGCTCTCATAGGGATCGGTGGAGAGCCGCAGGTCCATGCCGGCCTCGAAATATTTCAACTCCGGGCGGCCATCCAGAATGCGTTGCAGCGAGACCTCGAGCTGGGCCTTGAAGAAAAAGGTGAGGTCGGGGTGGGCGGCGAAATTGTAGAGGCCGCGGACCCATTCGGGCGGGCAGCCGCGCACGGTGTCACGAGCAAACGCGGTGAAAATATAGCGGTCGCAGAGCACAAGATAGCCGGCCTTGAGGAGCGGGACGAGCTGGCGTTCGTAGCGGTCGGCAAAATCGGTGGCGTGAATGAGGCTGAAAGTGGTGGGCGTGAGCAGTTCGCGCTTTTTGCCCTTGCTGGTGGCGCTTTTGACGAGTTCCGAGGAGTTCCATTCGCTGAAGAATACCTTGAGCCCCTGCAACTCAAGCCAGCGCTTGAGCAGGTAAATCTGCGTGGATTTGCCCGAGCCATCCAACCCCTCGACGGCAATCAGGCGTCCCGGATAATTGAGTTCCGCAAAAGTCTTCGTCATCTGCGACACTTAAAATAATGCGCGGAGCGGCGGACAACAATGTTTTTCGCGCAATTAAAGCGGCGGAAGCGGAGGAGAAAGAATTGAAACCTGGGACGCGAATTGAGCGTCCTGCATATTATAATACATGAAAGTCCCAGCCACGCGCGTCCTGTTGTTTGCCTCTTTTACCATTTCACTGTTCGTAGCGACCTTTTCCGGGCGGGCGGAGCTGTCGGGCTTGCCGCCGAATCCCCGGTTGCTGCTGAACGCGGCGGGTATTGCCCAACTCAAAGAGCGCATTGCCGCGGCTCCGTGGGCCCAGGCGGAGTGGGAGAAGCTGACGAACAGCGCCGAAGCGGAACTGGGCGAGCCCATTGTCCTGCCGCCGCGCGGCGGGAACTGGGGGCATAATTATGTGTGCCCGATTCATGGGGCGCGTTTGCGCCAGGGAAAAGAGATTGGGCCGTGGCAATGGGAGCACATCTGCCCGGTGGGAGATCACATACTGCATGGCGACACTTCCAAGGCGACGCTTGATTTTGACGGGGCATGCTTGCGGGGCATTCACGATGGGTACGCGGAGGAGGTTGTTAATCACGGGTTGGTCTATCAAATGACCGGCGACGTGCGGCACGCGCGGAAGGCGCGGGAAATCCTGCTGGCGTATGCGGAGCGGTATCTGGCGTATCCGCTGCATGATAATGAGGGCAAGCCGGGCAAAGGCGGGCGGGTGGCGTCGCAATCATTGACGGAGGCGACGTGGCTTATTCCCATGTTGCAAGGGGCGGACCTGGTCTGGGTCACGCTCAGCGAGGCGGATCGCCGCGCGATTGCTGACAAGTTGATCATGCCCGCACTCAAAGAAGTGATCATTCCGTCGAATCACGGCATCCATAACATTCAATGCCGGCTCAATTCGTCCATCGGGCTGGCGGGACTTTTGCTCGGCGACCAAAAATTGGTTTCCCTGGCGATTGATGGTCCGGTCGGTTACCGGGCACAAATGGCCAAGGGCGTCATGGGCGACGGCATGTGGCTGGAAGGGAGCAGCGGCTATCATTTCTTCACCATCGCGGGTGTGTGGCCGTTGTTGGAAGCAGCGCGGAATTGCGGCATTGATTTGTACGGCCCGAAATTTCAGAGCATGTTCGACGGGCCGCTGGCGCTGGCCATGCCGAATTTTTCGCTGCCGAACTTCAATGACAGCAGCGTGGTGGCACTGCAAGGCGAGGAGGATTTTTATGAGCTCGCTTTGGCCCGTTATCACAACCTCGCTTACGCTTCGATTCTATCGCGGAGCCGTCGGCATGGGCAGTTGGCATTGTTGTTTGGCGAAACCAAGCTGCCGACGGGCGAGCGCACCGAACTGGGCAGTCGCAACTCAACGGGATCGGGCTATGCGATGCTGCAGCGCGGGCCGGGCAAGGATGCGACGTGGCTGTGTGTGAAATATGGCGCGCATGGCGGCTGGCATGGGCATCCGGACAAGAATAATTTTATCCTGTATACGCAAGGGGAGATTGTGGCGCCGGACGCGGGCACGCACGCGTATGGGTCGCCGTTGCATGAGAACTGGGACCGGACCACGTTCGCGCACAACACGCTGGTGGTGGATCAAGTCTCACAGGACCAGGCCACGGGAACGAGCCTCGCTTTCGGCACGGAGCAGGGAGTGGATTATTCCGTCACGGACGCGGGCGCGATTTATCACGGTGTCCATTTCATCCGCACCGCGGCAATGCTCACGCCGGAGTTGATCGTGTTCGTGGATCAAATCCAGGCAGATGCGCCGCACACGTTTGACCTGGTTTATCATCAGATGGGGACATGGGAAGGATTGCCGGACGGGAAGACTTTTTCGCCGCCGGCAACGGTGGGTTACCAATACCTGACCCAGGCCACGACGCGCAGCGCGAGCGACAACGGTTTGACCTTGAAAACGACAACGGAGTCGGGGTTGCATCCGACGATCTCACTGACCGGCGACGTGGCCACCGAAGTGATCACCGGTTATGGGATTTTGAAAACGACGGAAGAACATGTGCCTTTGGTGGTACAACGCCGGCACGGAAAGAACACGGTATATGTGTGGGCGGTTTCACTCAACAGCGTGCCGGTCGCGTTGAAAGTTTTGGCAGTGAAGGACGAATCGGGAAAACCGCTCGCCAGCACGGAAGCTGTGGCTATTCGCGTGGGCGACGGCCAACGCCAGCGGTCAATGTTGGTGAATCCAACGCAGAAGAAGGTGGTGGCCAGCCTGCCCGATGGTTCCGCGTGGAGCAGCAGTGCGGTGTTTGCGGTGAAGTGAAGGACTCAAAGGTTTTTGACGGAAAAATATTCGAGCCTCCTGCCAGATATTGTGGAGTTGGGGTTACTGTTGTTCTTAAGGGAGTGACAACGCGCGGCGGTTGGCGTATAAGTCTGCAAGTAGCCCGTCGTTGTAATTGCAGGCATTGGCGCATTCGATGTGCGGGATGAATGAGGCATTTAATCAAGAGCGGCACATGGAAGCGAAGGAGACATGATAAAAATCACCCGATGGATTTGGTTGCTGGCGGGCTGTGCGTTGCTGGCGTTGCCGGCGGGCGCGGAGCCGGTGCAGACTTTGGATCTTAAACCATTTGTCGGGCCATCGCCGCTGGATTCGGCGGAAGCCGATTGGTTGTTCCCGCACGGGCGGCAGGTGTTGGATGGGACGCCGTTTCAAATGGATGGAGTGATTTCATTGTATGCCACCGGTTCGTCGCAACGGATGAAGGGTCGGACCAATGTGAATGATATTCCAGTGGGACGGAGTTTTGAACGGCTGCATCTGCTGGGCGCGGCGGATGGGGGCGGACCGGACAAAACCGTCCTGGCCAGAGTGTGGTTTCAATATGAGGACGGATCCAACGCGGTGGTGGAGGTGAGATTGGGGGAGCAAGTGCGGAACTGGGTGGGGCCGTGGCACAAGACGGAGCGTCCGTTAAAGGATACCAACGCGCACATTGCATGGCGGGCGCAACATGCATTTGGCGCGCGCTCGGATAATTATGTAAGGCTTTTTCATGCGGCATTCACCAATCCCGCGCCGGAGAAAGTGGTGCGGGCGCTGTCATTGGAATCGGCCAAGGCCGGGAGCGGGTTGATGGTGGTGGCGTTGAGCGTGGGCCCGGTGGCAAGTGAGCCGCTGGCGGATACGGTGAGCGGGCCGAAGAATCCGCTGCCGGATTTACGGCCGCGCGAAGGCGAGTTGGCGCGCGGCGAAGGAATCGTGAAGAGTCAGGACGGGAAACCGCTGGGCGGCGTGCAGGTGCGGGTGGCGGGAACGCGCGATTTAAACACCAACGATGGGGAATCTTCGACTGATGACCCGGCGGTGGGTAATGAAGCGACGACCGATGCAGAGGGGAAATTCACGCTGCCGCCCTTACCGGACAACCAGCTGTATCGGTTGCTGGTGAAAGCCGACGGTTTTGAACCGGGGTTTTATCGCGGAGCGGATCCGAAGGCGGACCCGATTGAGATCCGGCTGACGCCACGAGCGGGAGCGGGGCACGAGGGGAAATTCGCGGTGCATGCGCGGGTGATTGGGCCGGACGGCAAGCCCATCGCCTGGGCCTTGGTGGAGACGGATGGCGTCAGCTATGCCCAAGGCACAACCTGGGGCGGCCCGGAGGCGCAAGGATTTCCGGACCTGAGCGTGACGGGCACCAACGGTGAGTTTGCGCTTTCACGGGACAAGGAGTTTACACGAGTGCAAGTGCACATCAATGCGCCGGGCATGGCTCCCATGATGAAGTGGCTGGAGCCGACCACCACGCAATACGAGATTGTGCTGGATGAGGGGGCAGCCGTTCGCGGACGGGTGATGAAGGAGGGAAAACCGGTGGCGGGTGTGCGCATCGGCGTGGTCGCAGTTGAACGGGAATCGGAGAAATTCAAGGGCCACTACGAGGCGAAGACGGACAAGGATGGGGTGTTTGTGTTTGCGCATCTGCCGCCGGATACGGGCTGGAATATGTACGGCACCATGGCATCGTTCAAACCGTATGGGGCGCTCAAACTGCGGGTGGTCCGGTCGGGATTGCCGAAGGAAAAGCTGGAGTTGGGCGATTTGGAGGTGGTGCGCGGGGTGCGGTTGGCGGGTCAGGTGAAAAGCCGCCATGGCGAGCCGTTGCCCAAGGGATTCAAGGTCCGGCTGGGCTATGAAGTGGGGTGGGATTCGGAGTCGGCGACGGTGGATGAGGCGGGTCAATTTGCGTTTGAGAATGTGTCGGCAGGTCAGGTGACGATATCACTGGAACAGCGCGACTGGCGGTTGACCGGGGCCAATCGCAGCACGGACTTGTGGAATCCGTGGGAACTCATTGGAATGTTGGAAACGGACAAGGAGGATTTGGTGCTGATGGTGGAGAAAGGGGAAGGGCGTTATAACAACAATCCGTCGGGCAACGGTCAATTGCCGCCGGGCGACACACCGCAAGACCGGCCGTTGCAGGGCACAGAGCCTGGCGGGTCAGCGGGCATTATTCTGGGCGGGCGCGTGGTGGACGACAAGACCGACCAGCCAATTTTGCAATATAAAGTCACACCCGGATATCAGCCGCCGCTATCCACGGCCACGCCGATGGCCAAGCCATTGATGCAACATTTGCTGGAGCCGTTAAGCAAAAAGGTGGTGGCGTGGAATGAGGTCCCGTTTTGGGCTTATTCCGGTGCAGAGACTTTTTCGAATGAAAATTTCGCGGTCCAGTTTCTATTGCTGAGCAGCGCGCCGATGCTGCGGGTGGAGGCGCAGGGTTATCTGCCGATTGAATATGGGCCGACGAATGAGATGGCGACGAACCTGGTCATCCGGCTGAAACGCGGAGCGGGACCGAATGGCGTGGTGTTGCTGCCCGACGGCCAGCCCGCGGAAAAGGCGACGGTTATTTATTTGGTAAGCCGGGAACAGAGCTCCCTGAGTGACGGAGCCTTGAGGATGTACGGCCAGTCGGATGCGCAGCAGGTGACCGGCAAGGATGGCAAGTTTGGATTTTCCACGCGGGCGCAGGGCAGGATGCTTTTCATATCGCACACGGCGGGTTGGGCGGAGGAACCGGTCGAGAAGGGCGGCGATGGCCTCAAGGTGCGGCTCAAGCCGTGGGCCACGCTGGCCGGGACATTGGTGGATGCGAATGGAGCGGCGATGGGGGGTGTGGAACTGGAGGTGACGATGAACCATGATTGGCAGAGTGGGGATCCGGGCATAGATTTCCAGGGCAACGTTACGACGGACAAACAGGGACGATTTCAGTTTGCCAAGGTGCCGCCGCGCCGGGTGGACATACAGCGGGTTATCCGGATGAGTCCCAATAGCTGGCAGTCGCGGCCGCAGACCTGGCTGGTGGCGTTGCCGGGCATCACCAATGACCTGGGGAAGGTGACGTATGATACGCCGCCGCCGCCGCCGGTGATGGATCGGTTAAAGCAGCGGTTGGGGCTCTGAAATGGATAAACTCGGAGTGCGGAGTGCGGAATTTCGGACCTTCCCCGCAACGGTGTCAAAAAGATTTGATGGTTTGCAGTAGGAAGTACTGGGACGAGACGTTCGCGGGGAGGCTGTTGGTAGCGGTGAAGTTTCCGTTTCCGTCAAACACGTTGGTGGCCACGATGGTCCAGTTGGTCAGGGGCAACGTGAGGTTCGTGCTCGTCAACACGTAACAGGTCGCGCCCGGGACACCGTTGCCGGCGCTGAACACGATGGCACCAGCACTGACGATTACCGGGGTGCTGATTCGTGGAACGGGCGTGCTGATATCGCTGGGACAAAAGTCGTTGCCTTTGGCAATGCAAAAGTCGGCGAAGCGCACCTGTTCATCGCGTAGATAGGAAGGGTTGTTAAGGCTGCGATAGATGCCCCACTTGGGGCGGTTGAACGTGGCGTCGCCGCGCCACATGTTAATGTTATTGTTGGTATAGGAGAGCAAAACCACACCATCACTGACCCGGCGGAGCGTGAGTTGATAGGTGCCGTTGGTGGCGTAAAGCACCTGCTCAAACGCCTCGATCCACTGACCTTTAAAATTGGCGAGGGGCGCTGTCGCTTTGGTGCCGCTGCCGCTGAGGCCGGCCGGGGCGGTATAAATAATTTCCACCCGTTCGGGAGTGGCGGAACGGGGCGAGATGGTCATGAGCGGCAAGTCAGCATCGGTGCCATCGCCGGCCTTGATCTGGTGGATGTGCGTGAAGCTGGGCGAAGGCTGAAACGCGGCGTCGAGTTTGAATTTCCAACGGTAGGAGCAAAAGTCGCCGTAAAATCCTTTCACGTACGCGGGGGACGGGCCGTAGGTTTTGATTTCGTTGCGCTGACGGTCGAAGTTGATGCAACGGTCGTTGTCCGGCGCGACATGCATTTGAAAGATAAAAACATATTTGCCGAGCACGTCGTCGAAAGCTTCGGAGATGTGCCGCCCGAATGCCGTGTCACTGCAATCCGGCACTTCCTCGGCGCCTCCACCGAGAGCGCTATCAATCAGCTCATAGGTGTTGCCGGGGCCGTCGGCTTTCAGCGTGACCTGGGCTGGCAGCGCGGAGGCGGCCATGAAACCGCAAAACATCAGCAGCCAGCGAACAGCCTGGAAACGGCAGGCGAATCTCGCGTGGCGCGGGGAGTGAGATTTGCGCTGGTCGGGATTCATGGGTGGGGTTGTTCTCTTTGGAAATCGGGGCTGATGGTGTATGGCGAAAGTTTTCCACAAGTAAGTGTTGGTGGCAAGTCCCCAGCCCATCCGAAGAAGTACGGGGGGGCTGCCCGACGGCACCAGGACAGTTTCGAGTTTAAAGTTCCGGGTTGTCCGCTCTCGGTTGCCGGATTAAGTGTTACCTATGTATTGAACCTGCGCCATGTAACGTGTTGTGGAATAATAAGGAAGCATATGAAGATGAAACTGGATTCGTCACGGATTTGTAACTCGCCTTTGACCTGATTGTTGCTAGGCTCAGCGGGCTTTATGGGAACGACACCAACAACTTATGGTCCGGCGGAGTTCATCAATCGTGAGCTGAGCTGGCTGGAGTTCAACCAGCGGGTGCTGGATGAGGCGCTGGACCTGAAGAATCCGCTGCTGGAGCGGGTGAAGTTTTTCTGCATCACGAGCTCCAACCTGGATGAATTTTTCGAGGTGCGGGTGGCGGGACTCAAGCAGCAGATTGAAAGTGACATCGTGGAGCGGAGCATCGACGGGTTGACCGCGACGGAGAATTTCCGGGCGGTGAACCGGCGCGTGCGGCAGATGGTGGAGCAGCAATATATCTGCTGGCAACAGCAACTGCGGCCGGCGCTGGCCCAGCATGGGATTCGCTTTCTGGAGGTCAAGGATCTGGATCCCGCGGACCGCGCCTGGCTGGAGGAATATTACCGGGCGCAGGTGCGTCCGGTGGTGACGCCGCTGGCCTTGGACCCGGCGCATCCGTTTCCGCAACTGTTGAACAAGTCGCTCAATCTCATTGTGCGGCTGGAGATGACGCAGAACGGGCAGCCATTGCGTCACCTGGCGGTGGTGCAGGTGCCGCGGGTGTTGCCGCGCCTGGTGCGGCTGCCGCGCGCGGATGACCGGCAGGATTATGTTTTCCTGGGACATCTTATCGGCCATTACCTGGCGGACCTGTTTCCGGGCACGACGATTTTGGGCTATTGGAATTTCCGGGTGACGCGCAACAGCGAGTTGTACATCGACGAGGAGGAGTCGGCCAATTTACTGAAGGCGGTGGAGAATGAAT
Organism: Pedosphaera sp.; assembly: GCA_028293325.1. Lineage (GTDB taxonomy): Bacteria > Verrucomicrobiota > Verrucomicrobiia > Limisphaerales > Pedosphaeraceae > JAQGOT01. The sequence goes on from JAQGPA010000119.1 coordinate 18,487, forward strand.
TGCACAATCGCCGCAAGGGCGACGCGGTGCGGCTGGAAGTGGAGAAGGATTGTCCGCCGGATTTGCGCAACGCACTGCTGGGGACGCTGAAGCTGACGGAAGAGGATTTGTACGTGATTGACGGGCCATTGAACCCGACGCGGTTGATGGCGATTTATGAAGGGGACCATTCGCCGGAGTTGCGCGACCCGCCGTTCGTGGCGCCGGTGGCGCGGGCGCTGGAGGACCAGGCGGATTTGTTCACGGTGATTCGCGAGCATGACGTGTTGCTGCATCATCCGTATGAGACGTTTGACAGCGTGGTGAAATTTCTGGAACAGGCGGCGGCGGACCCGAAGGTGCTGGCGATCAAGCAGACGCTGTATCGCACGGGGGGCGATCCGCGGATCATCGGCGCGTTGATGAATGCGGTGCGCAACGGGAAGCAGGTGACGGCGGTGGTGGAATTGCGGGCGCGCTTTGACGAGGCGAACAACATCCAGTGGGCGCGGCAACTGGAGGAGGCGGGCGTGCATGTGGTCTATGGGTTGGTGGGTTACAAGATTCACTCGAAGATGTGCCTGGTGGTGCGACGCGATGAAGACACCATCCGCCGCTATGTGCATCTGGCCACGGGCAATTATAATCCAACGACGGCGCGGTTATACACGGACATCGGTTTGCTGACATGCCGCGCGAGTTTTGGCGAGGATGCGACGAACCTGTTTAATTTGCTGACGGGGATTTCGCAATTCCAAGGGACGCAAAAGTTGCTGGTGTCGCCGTTTGAATTGCGCGACCGGATGCTGACGTTGATCCAGCGCGAAGCGGACAACGCGAAGAAGGGGCTGCCGGCGCGGATCATCGCGAAGATGAATGCGCTGGTGGATCCGGGAGTGATCGAGGCGCTGTATGATGCGTCGCAGGCGGGGGTGCGGATCGATTTGATCGTGCGGGGAATTTGTTGTTTGCGGCCGCAGGTGAAGGGGCTCAGCGAGCACATCACGGTGCGGAGCGTGGTGGACCGGTTTTTGGAGCACAGCCGGATATTTTATTTTGAGAATGCGTGCCAGCCGAAGATTTATGTGGGGAGCGCGGACTGGATGCCGCGGAATTTTTACCGGCGGATTGAGGTGTCGTTTCCGATTGAGGATGGGAATTTGCGCGAGCGGATCATCAGCGAGTTGCTGGCGCTGACTTTGGCGGACAACGTCAAGGCGCGGGTGATGCATGCGGATGGGAGTTATACGCGGGTGCGGCTGAAGAAGGGGGAAACGGCGCATCGCAGCCAGATGGAATTTATCCAGCGGACGTTGCAGGAACATGTGCCCGGGGGGCAGCGGGCGCGGGCCAAGACGAAATATCCGAAGGTGAAGCTGATGCCGCGGCCGGCGGCGTTGAAGAAGTGAGCGGCCGGTCAAAACCGGTAGAGCTGCCAGCCGATCAGGCTGCCCATGCCGATGAGCACGTTATTGGTGAAAGCCGTGAGCAGGGTGCCGACCGTGTTTGAGCGCATGACGAGGACGATAAACAGAAAGCTGTATTGGCTGATTTGGTGATACGCCGCATCGCTGATGTTGAGGAATTGGCGCAGGATATGGCCACCATCGAGCGGCGGGATGGGGAGCAGGTTAAAGAAGCAAAGGAAGAGTGAGAGATGCGTCAGGGCAAAGAAGGAGCTGTCTTCGAAGAAGGTCATTCCGGCAAGGGAGGCCAGGCGCATGGCGAGGAGCATGAGAATGGCAATCAGGAGATTCATCGCCGGCCCGGCGACGGAAACAAGGATGTCATCCCGCTGACGTTTGCGGAAGTTGGCCAGATTGACCTGAACCGGCTTGCCCCAACCCATGAGCATGACATGACCGCTGGCAGCTCCCATGAATACCAGGACGAGCGGCAGGAGGATGGTGCCGACCCAATCAATGTGCGCGATAGGGTCGAGAGTGAGGCGGCCCTGCAGGCGGGGCGTGTCATCGCCGCAACGAACGGCCATCCAGGCATGAGCGAACTCGTGCAGGGCGACGAAGCCAATGAAACCGAGGAATTGAATCAACCCTTCGAGCAATACAGCCTGATCCATTCGCCAGAGGGTAATGATTTCCGCCGGGCAGCCAAGCGCAAAGGCCAATGGTGGTTATCCGGGCCGTTTAGCGGGCGGTGAAACTTTCGGCAAGGGCGACGGCGGTGAGCATGGCTTTGGCCTTGTTCACGGTTTCCTCGAATTCACCTTCGGGCGTGGAGTCGTTGACCCAGCCGCCGCCGGCCTGGACATAAGCCTGGCCGTCCTTGATGAGCGCGGTGCGGATGGTGATGCAACAATCCAGGTTGCCGTTGAAGGAAAAGTAGCCGACGCAACCGCCGTACGGGCCGCGCTGGGTTTGTTCGAGTTCGGAAATGATCTGCATGGCCCGCACCTTGGGCGCGCCGCTGAGCGTGCCGGCGGGGAAGGTGGCGCGCATCAAATCATAAGGCGTGCGGTTGGCGGAAAGATGCCCTTCCACCTGCGAGACGATGTGCATGACGTGGCTGTAACGCTCGATGATCATGAGGTCTTTGACCTCCACGGAGCCGTAATCACAGACGCGGCCAAGGTCGTTGCGGGCGAGGTCCACGAGCATGACGTGCTCGGCGCGTTCCTTGGGATCGGCGAGCAGGTCGGTCTCGTGCTTCAAATCCTGCGCGGGCGTTTTGCCGCGGGGCCGGGTGCCGGCGATGGGGCGAATCTCAACCTTCTGGTCTTCGCAACGAACATGAATTTCCGGCGAAGCGCCCACGAGGGAGAAGCCTTCCAATTCCAACAGGAACATGTAGGGCGAAGGATTGATGGAACGCGCGGCGCGATAGATGTCGAGCGGCGAAGCCTTTACCGGCGTCGAAAAGCGTTGCGAGCCGACCACCTGGATGACATCGCCGGAGGTGATGTATTCCTTGGCCTTGAGGACGTTTTCCAGGAATTTGGCCTTGGGCACGTTCGAGACAAAAGGCACGGCGGGAACCTCCGCCGGCACCGTGACGGGCGCGTGTTCGCTGGGTTGTTCGAGCAGCGAGAGGAGGCGGTCAATTTCGCCGGTGGCATTTTCGTAGGCCTCCGCCGGACTGACGCCGTTTTCGAGAATGGCGTTGACAAGGATGGTGATGGTCTGGGCGACGCGGTCGAAAATGAGGAGTTCGTCGGCGATGAGGAAATACATCACGGGCGTTTGCAAATCATCCTGCGGCGGACGCGGGACGATGGGCTCGACGTCGTGGATAAATTCGTAACCGATAAAGCCGACCGCGCCGCCGGTGAAACGGGGCAGCGAAGGGAGCGAGACCGGGCGATACTTCCGCATGACGTGTTCGACCACCTCCAGCCCGTCGTGCACGATCGTGGGAACGGGGACAGCGGCGGTGGTTTGTGTTTCGCAGGAAACGATGTACTCATCGACACCACCGTAGGATTTCAAGACGCCTTCAACGACGGCGATGCGTTCGCGGGCGGGTTGTGCCACGATGTCGGCCAGCGGCGCGTGGGAGACGATGAATTCCTCGACCAGCTTGCCGTTCTCGATCCATTCAATGCGGTTGCCGATCTGGCGGATGATGGCGCGGGGGTTGCAGCCGACAAAGGAATAGCGGCCGAGATGTTCGCCGCCTTCGACCGACTCGAAGAGGAAGGATTCACCCTGGCCGCGAATTTTGTGATAAGCGGAGAGGGGCGTTTCAAAATCAGCGAGGATGCGGCGCGTGACGGGAATAAGATTCCCTTGCGTCGCCAGCTTCAAAAAAGATTCAAGCGTTGGTGAATACATAACCAATAGCGGCAAAGTCTATCTGATGGCCCGGCGCATACGCCAGACAGAAAGCAGCGTATAAAAAGCCACCGCGAACGCGTAGCCCATGATGCCCCCGCCAATGCCCATGGGGATGAGATCAGGGAGGCTGAAGTAATACAAGGCCCCGCCCACGCCGCCGGTCAGCGCGGTCTGGCCGAGCAGGCAAAACAGGAACAGCGAAATGGGGGTTTCCTGCAGGCGCGCCACGTGCCAGTCGCGGTAGGCTTCCTCGCCGAGGGTGCGCATGAGCCAGGCGTGCTGGAAATTGCGCGCGGCCACCAGCACGCTGCTGGTGCTGATGACGATGGCGGGTAGCGGCCAAAACGCGAAGACAAAGCAGGCCACCAAATTAAAAAGAATGCCCCAGGACCAGCCGAGCCACTTCGCGAGCGGATTGGCTTCGAGCAACAGGTTTGGCGTGGCCACCCGGGTGCTGAGATAATCCATCCCGCGCGCGAATGCGAGCAGCGCGAAAGCCATTAAATACCCGCTGCCACCGAATGCGAAGCGAGGGCCCATTTACTTCTTCCCGTAAATTTCGTCGGGCGCTTTGAGTTGCGGTTCGGTGACGTTGAATTCCTGGTCGCCCTGGGTGACGGAGCGGAAGAAGCAGGATTGATAGCCCTCGTGGCAGGCGGCGCCGATCTGTTCCACCTGGATCAGGAGCGTGTCGCCATCGCAATCAAAGGCGATGTCCCTGACGGCCTGGGTGTGGCCGCTGCTTTCGCCTTTCATCCAATATTTTTGGCGGGAACGGCTCCAGAAATGGGTCTTGCCGGTGGCGACGGTGGATTCGAGGGAGGCGCGGTTCATCCACGCCATCATGAGAACGCGGCCGGTGGATTTTTCCTGGACGATGGCCGGGATAAGGCCGTCCACATTGAATTTAAGTTTGTCGTAAAAGCTCATGGATTCGAGTTTTCGTTCCGTTCAGAATATCAGAGTTCCTGTTTTTTGCGAACAGGAAGTTTGGAGCTTAACCTATTCATTACAAGGCTCTTGAAGCAGTAGTCTTAGGTGACACATATATATTAGCTATTATTTAGCTAATATATACTTGAAAAATGTTGATGGATGAAGTAGGGTCGCAGCATGGACGAGAATGAAAAGCGCACGATGACGTTGAATCTCACGCCCCGCGAGATGGCAGTGCTGGAGGAATTGGCATCAAAAAAAGATTTAAGCAAGACTGCGGTTATGCGACTGGCATTGCGGTTGTTGCAGGCCGTGGATTCCAAGATTCGGATGGGCCAGAAGCTCATGGTGGAAGACGAAAAAACGAAAGAGAAGAGCGAACTGGTTCTCCTTTAGCATGGACGAGTCGCGGGTTTATTTACAGAAGACCGCCACGGGTGAATTGGTGGAGGCCAGAATTATTAAAAGCCATGAAAGTTAATCATTCAAAAGATTGGTATGAGCGGCGCATCGCCCTGGAAGGGGATGTTGCCATCGGGGCGGGCACTTCGCCGGGGAAGCCGGCAAGTGGCGGGGCTTATAATATTACACCGATTGACACCCGCATTGCTTTCGGGACTTTCGTGGGCCTATGGCGGCGCAATCAGGGTTGGGATGCGGCAAAACTGGCGGAGCAGGCGGGGGTTTATCCGGCAGAGATTTTGGAAATCGAACACAATCCGCAATCCGAACCGAAAGCGAGCGCGGTTTATAAGCTGGCGCAGGTATTCGGAGTGTCCGCCAGACTTTTGCTGGAGCTGGCCGGGTTAGGCGAATCCCGAACACCAAGTTTGCGGGAAGAGGCGGTTCGTTTTGCCGCGCGCTCGGAATCGGTGGTTGCCCTCAACCAACATGAACGCGAGGCATTCGAGGCCTTTGTGTCAGCCATGAAGGAAACAGCAAAAGCGGCGTCATAACCCCGGCCATAATGGGTTGAGTTGTTGCCAAGCTGGGATGTAACCAGTGGAACAGACTGAATAGCAGTTGGGCATCATTTCGATTGGATAACAGGCACCGTTGTGATTTCTCGCGTGAGGATCAAAACGCCATCTTTGCACACCTGTGTTCGCTCAGACGTTTGTGTATCAGAAAAGGAGCCAACGGTGATTTCCGTATAACCGTCGCCGAAAGTTGAGCTGCCGGCATAAATCTTTTTCTGAATATCATAAACGGTCGTGTTTTCGATGACGAGGTCACCATAGAGACCCAAAGTTTTGAACGCCGAAGCTTTTTCGTCATATGTCAGGATGCTGTCCACCGGTTTTTGATAGAGTTGGGATTGGGCGGTGAATACGACATATTTACCGTCGATAGTTTTGGCTGTTACCGGGACCTGTTCCTTAACGGTTTTGCCATTTGGATAGTTGAGGATGACGCTCGCATTTGCATTTGTCCAGCAGGGCAGGTCCGCAAATCGCGGCAGCAATTGAATATTATCGCCCAGGGTGGCCACAAGCTTGGCAAACTGCGCTTGAGTCATCTGTGTCTGAACCGGGGTAATGCTCGGGCTACAACCGGTGAGAACGGCGAGAAACAGAAGCGGCAGGATTTTTATCATATATATGTGATTGATCACTTCATCCAATCCGGAAACGTGATGTTTGGCAGCTTGCTGACATCATAATCCTTGTACCATGGCAGGCCCCATAAATCCCGGGCGCGGGTGTAATGGACGGAGCTGTCGAAGAAAAGGATGTTCACGCCGCGCTTGTGCCGCGCGATGGCGAAATGATGCATCTCGGCGCTGACCCCCGCAAATTCACCGTTGAACGCCGGCGGCGTGTCGGTGGGATATGGCCCGCCGCCCCGCCACATTGCGTCCAGGAACAACGGCGTGACGGATGGCTGGTTCGCCGCGCCATACTTCCGGTAATGCAACTCCGCCAACCGCCCCTGAATGTTGTTGGTGTCGAGATTGTAAACCCAGCAATTCAAGCCGTAACTTGCAATCATCGCATGCGCGGGGTCGATTGGATCGGAGAGCGGAAAATCATACGCCGTGGTGGGGCCGCCATAATCCACGGCACTTGGGTCGTCGAGCGACGTGCGTCTTTCCTGGGCTCCTGGTCCCCGCCGGTCGGTTGCCTTGGGGCAAAGCAGCAACGCCGGTTTGCTCTGGTAGGCATTGGTGAGAGCCAACACCCACTCGCCGCGCGGCCAATCGGTGGCGGTTCCCGTCATGAACAGGTCGTTGTTCTCATCCGCATAAACCCGCCACGTGAGGCCCCACTGCTTGAGATTGGAAAGGCAAGTTGCATCGCGCGCCTTGTCCTTGGCCCGGCCCAACACCGGCAACAGCAGCCCGGCCAGAATCGCGATGATGGCGATGACCACCAGCAGTTCGATGAGCGTGAATGCCTTGCTGGATGGGAGCAGTTCCTTCATGACCGGTTGAATCCTTAATATCCTAGCGAAAACCGCCCACACTTCAATCCTTTCCCTGCGCCTTGCTTGTTGTCCCCGGCAGCTCTAATGCTTCGGCAGAATGATGAAAGCGACGGCGGTTGGCTCCGGCGATTTGTCAGTCCGCCGTGTCATGCCTCTCTACCACTCTGCTCCAACGGCATAATCATCGCCTTCGACCGCGAACGGGCGAAGGCCGAAATGATGCCGGAAAATCGCGTCGAGAAGCTGTGCGACCTCACGCGGCGAAGCCGCCGCAACCGAATAGTGTGCGCCATCTGCCACCAGCGAAGTCGCCCCGGTTCCTGCCGCCTGAATAATGCCCGGAACATCCAACGGCTTGTCGCCGACATCGAGTTTGTCAGCCAGCAGCCGAACCTCTGCGAACTCATAGCTGTCCGGGCTGTGTCCCTCGCCCTGCGCACCAAATGTGATCCACTGTTCCCAACGCGGAAGCTTACGCAAACGACGAACGGCGTCCTCCATGGCGGCAACGGCGTTTTTGTAAATCGCCTGACGGGTGCTCCATGAATGGCTGCGGGTCTGGATTTTTTCCACCGCCGAAGATTTTTTTCCAAAAGCTCATGGTGTTTTCAAGGTTAGTCCTTGTTAGGCGGCTTGGTGTGTATCTCAATCATTTCTTGGCTGGTGTTCGGGAAATAATAAACAAAACGAAGCCGGAGAACAATACAACACCCAAGCCGACGATGTCTCGTGTCGCCCAATTGTTTGAGAAGCCAAGCCAAATACTCACAGCGAGAACTATCGGTCAAAAAATGTAAAGTTGATGTTTTGCACTCATAACGTATGATTGCCGCCTAACGAATCAAGCTCAGCGACCGCTGGCACGGAGGCTCGTCGATTGAAACAGCAGCGCGATGGCGCCGTTTGCTGCGGCACCTTGTCAAGCCACAGCTTCACTTGTGCTTCGGCTCCCATAACTCGATGCGATTTCCTTCCGGGTCAGTAATCCATGCGAAGCGTCCATAATCATATTCCTCGACTTTCTCCACCGTCACCCCCTGGCGGCGAAGCTGTGCCAGCATTCGACCCAAATTGGCAACGCGGTAGTTGATCATGAACGCCGGCCGGGAAGGGCCGAAGTAGTCCGTATCCGCCGGGAAAACAGACCAGACAGTGCGGCCGATTTCGTCGGGTCGCTCATGCTCACGCCAGACAAAATCAGCGTGGCCATCCTCCGCGCCAATGCCGAGATGGTTTCGATACCAGGCAGACATCTGCGCAGGGTCACGCACTCTGAAGAAGATGCCGCCGATGCCAGTGACCTTTTCCGTGTTATCGCTCATAGGTGACGGGTGCTGATGTGGCTTTAGAATTAATACAAAAAGGGCGGTTCGTATATAATTAATGTTGTCATATAGATCCGGGGCATTGCCCCAAGTTATCCTGTGGTGCGGCTTCGGCGTTGAGGTGAAGGGGAAAGATGGGGAGCAATCCCGCGTGCGGGATTGGGCTCCGAACCCGGATGGCCCGCTTAATTCTTTGGCAGCAAAGTGTAGGCTCGCGACTTGTCAGGCTTCATGGATGCAAATGTAAAAACTGACGATATGCCGTCATCGTCGGCAACGTGAGTAAAATGTGAAAGCAGTAATAAAATGGCACCAATAATGCCGCAAAAACAATCCATGCCTTCCAACTATAATATGGCCGTGCCAGCCGAAACAACGCGCAAGCTGTAAGCGTGGCGCCCAAAAGTGGCGTCCAAACTAAAACCAGAAACATGGCAAAAGCAATCGGCAAGCTGATGATCGAAAGGATGGCTATCAATGACTGCGGGCCATCGTGCGACAATTTGCTAAAGACAAAATCCGAAGCCCAAACGAAAGCAACAAAACATGATGGCATCATACTCCACCATACGCTCTTTGGAATGCTGCGTTTTGATGTCTGCTTATTATCCATAGCGATGTAATGAAGCCTAACAATTAATACACAACGGGTGGTTCGTATATAAAATAGTCAAGAGATCTTGGGCGTGACCCAAGCTATCCTGTGGCGCGCATTCCGTGCTGGGGTAAAGGGAAAGATGGGAGCAATCCCGCGTGCGGGATTGGACTCCGAACCTGGAAGGACCGCTTAATTCTTTGGGAGAAAGGTGAAGGCGACGGCGGCGAGGATGCAGACGAAGGCGGCGAGGTGGTTCCAGCGAATCTTTTCGTGGAGAAATAGAATGGCGAAGGCGCTGAAGACGCACAGTGTGATGACTTCCTGGATGATCTTGAGCTGGGTGGCGGTGTAAACGGAGTTGCCCCAGCGATTGGCCGGGACCTGCCAGACGTATTCAAAAAACGCAATGCCCCAACTGATGAGGATGACTTTCCAGAGGGCGGTGTTTTTAAATTTCAAATGACCGTACCAGGCGATGGTCATGAAAATATTGGAGACGACGAGCATGGCGATGGGCAGCCAGCGGGATTGGAGCAGACCAGTCGTTTCGTTCATAGACGCACGGGAATTTTTTGTTGAGCCAGGAATTGTTTGACGTCGCCGACGGTATAGGTGCCGTAGTGGAAAATGCTGGCGGCGAGCACGGCGTCGGCTTTGCCTTCCAGCAGCACGGCGGCCATGTGTTCCAACGAACCGGCGCCGCCACTGGCGACGACCGGGACGCCGACCGATTCACTGATGCGGCGGGTGATGACGAGATCGAAGCCGGCCTTGGTGCCGTCGGCGTCGATGCTGTTGAGGACAATCTCGCCCGCGCCGAGGGCCACGGCGCGTTTGGCCCAGTCCACGGCTTCGAGGCCGGTGGACTTGCGGCCGCCGTGGGAGAAGACTTCCCAGCGGTCGGGGGAAACTTTTTTGGCATCGATGGAGACGACGATGCATTGGCTGCCGAATTTTTCAGCGCCGGCGCGGATGAGGTCGGGCGTGGCGAGGGCGGAGGAGTTGATGCTGATTTTGTCGGCGCCGGCGCGGAGCATGGCATACATGTCATCCACGGTGCGGAGGCCGCCGCCAACGGTGAGCGGCATGAAGCATTGATCGGCGGCGCGCTCGATGACGTTGATCATGGTGGCGCGGCCATGGGCGCTGGCGGTGATGTCGAAGAAAACCATTTCGTCCGCGCCCTGGTCATTGTAACGCAGGGCGAGTTCGACGGGGTCACCCACATTGCGGAGTTCGCCGGCTTCGGCCTTGCCGAATTGGACGCCGCGGGTGACATGGCCGTCATGGACATCGAGACAGGGGATGACGCGTCGAGCGAGCATGGTAATGGTTAGGCGGGAAAGAGAATGTTTATGTTAAGTTCGCGTCGCACAACAGTTTTTAGCGGCGGCATTTGCTGTCCCGCCACAGCACCGAAGATAACTTGGTTTTTTCGGCGAGGCGAAATCTTTTCGCGGGGGTGCGCAACCGAACGGCAGGAGCGGGTAATTATAAGTTAACCATTGAGATGGGGCGGCGCTGTTTTATAAAATGCGGTGATTGCGTAGGACATGTGTTTTATATCCAAATGATTTGCAGGTGGTTGCGCGATTTTGCCGCGGGGTTTACCCAGGGCGGCGGAAATGCTAGACTGGTAACGAATAAAAGAATCGACCGTTCGTCAAACCTACGGAAATTATGAAGAAACTCGTTTTGATTGGTTTGGTGCTGGGCGCGTGGGTATCGGCTCAAGCGCAACTATTCACGCCGGAATCCACCACCGGGGCGGTATTGGGTGGGATTGTCGGCGGGGTGATTGGAAATAATAGCGGCCATCACACGGGAGAAGGGATTGCCATTGGCGCGGGCACGGGATTGTTGCTCGGCGCGCTGGCGCATGATGCGAACCGTGACGAATATTATGGAGGCGGATATTATGGTGCTCCCTATCGCGGCGGTTACGGCTACTCGCCTTCGTTTTCGTATTACGGGGGTTATGGCTATGGCAGAGGTTATGGCGGCTACGGTGGTTATCATCGGCCGTATTGGGGTCGTGGCGGGCGTTATGGGTATGGATTTTCCGTCGGGTTTGCGCCGTCGTATGCTTATTATGACACGGCTCCCAGTTATTATGCGGCAGCACCTGCGCCAGTGGTGATACAGGCTCCGCAAGCGGCTCCGGCCACCCCGGCCCCGCAACCGGTCACCATTATCAACAACTACTACGGCTCCAGCACGCCGATGAACAGCGCCAACAGTTTGTTTGGCCGTTGAGACAAGCTGAAGAACTGATTGCTTTTTCCCAAGCTATTCGCTTTATACTAACCCTCCATCTATGAATCCAACATTGATTAAATATTGCAATACGGTTGCCATCATCGCCACGGTCGGCCTGCTGGCTGGTTGTGCGTCCACGGGTGTCCAGAATCCTTCCGGCGTTCCGGTGACGGAAATGCGGCCTGATGAACGCGGGTTTGTGGCCGGCACGGGAGTGGAGTCGCAGGACCTGGTGGCCGTGACCGACAAAATGGCGCGGAGCATTTTGGGCATCGCGCAGATTGCCAACGCGCAGGGCACGCCGCGCATCGTGCTGGATCCGGTCAAGAACGAGACCCGTTTCCCGATCAACAAGGATATTTTCCTGACGCGCATCCGGACGCAATTGAACAGCAAATCCGCCGGCAAGGTGTTGTTCCTGGCGCGCGACCGCATGACGACACTGGAACACGAGCGGGATTTGAAGCAATCGGGCCAGGTGACGGCCAATGCGGATCCGCACGTGGTGGAATTTAAAGGGGCGGATTATTTTCTGACCGGCTCGTTGCAGGGGATGACCACCAAGACGGGCGCGGGCACGAGCGATTACATTCTTTACGCATTCCAACTGATTGATGCGCGCACGAGCGACATCATTTGGGAGGATTCCACCGAGATCAAGAAGCAGGGCTTGGAAGACGCGGCCTACCGGTAAGCGGTGGTTGGTCTTGCGGCCAAGGCGTCATGAACAAATTTTGTTGGCCATGCATTTGCACGGTGTCGCTCCTGCTGATGAGCGGGTGCGTCACTGTGGAAAAGGGACCGGCGATTGCGCTGACCGGCGACATCCGGGTGGATGGGCCCAACGCCATCGCGCACGGACCGGCGCGGGACAAGGTGCTGTGGGAATATCGCGCGGCGGCGGCGGACATGCGTTCCGGCAATTACGACCAGGCGAAACAATATCTGGACGACGCATTGCTGAGCCTGGGCGGTGTTTTTGGCAAGGACAAGGAAGCGCGGAAAGCCCGCGGTTATTTCAACGAAGAGGCGCGCAAGACTTTCATCGGCGAACCGTACGAACGGGTGATGGCTTATTATTATCGCGGCATACTTTACTGGATGAATGGCGAGCCGGACAATGCGCGCGCCTGTTTTCGCAGCGGGCAACTCGAAGACAGTTCGTCCGAGGGCGAGCAGTATAACAGCGATTACGTGCTGTTGGATTATTTGGATGGGCTGGCCTCCACGAAGCTGGGCGGCGACGGGACAGATGCCTTCCAGCGCGCCGTGGCCGAGGATAAAAAATTTCACAAACCGCCGGCGTATGATGCGCGGGCCAACGTCCTGTTCTTTTTGGAATTTGGACCGGGCCCGCTGAAATTTGCGAGCGGCCAGTATCGGGAAGAGCTGCGCTTTCGCGTGCCGCCGTCGCCGGTGCACTCGGCGGTGATCCACATCGGCGGCCAGACCATCACGGCGGGACCGTATGACGATTTGGGTTTTCAAGCGACGACGCGCGGCGGGCGGGTGATGGACCACGTGCTGGCCAACAAGGCGGTTTTTAAAACGAGCACCGATGTGGCGGGCAATATCGGCATCGTGGGCGGCGCGGTGGCGCTCAGTCAGCGGAACCAGACCAGCCAGGAAGTGGGTTTGGGATTATTGGCCGCCGGCATATTGACGAAGATTGTTTCCGCCAGCACAACCCCGGCCGCCGATATCCGCACGTGGGATAATTTGCCGCGATATTTGAGTTTTGCGTCGGTGCATTTATCACCCGGGCAGCATGTGGCCACGGTTGAGTTTCTGGATTTTGCCGGGCAGCCGGTTTCGAGTTTAACCAAAACCATCACCATCAACGTGCCCGCGGACAAGCAGGACAAGGTTGTCTTTGTCAGCGACACTTCCATAACACCACAAACAATATGAAAAGAACCTTAACCGCCTGCAGTATGTTGGCGACCGCCGCCCTGCTGTTCACCGGCTGCGAAACCACACCCCGGGACACGGGCGCGTATGTGCCGGTCAACACCACCGTGAACGACCTGGAAAACCATGAGCCGATCGTGCTGATGGATTCCCGCGTGCAAACCTCCGTGACGTGCAGCGGCATCCAGCAACGGACCATGGAAGATGGCCGGTTGGGAGTCACCGCCAACATTCGCAATCGCGAAAACCGCCGCATCCAGGTGCAGGTCAACTGCGTGTTCAAGGATGCGCAGGGCTTTCCCACCGAAGGCGAGGAAACGCCGTTCCGGACCTTGATCCTGACGGAGAACGGTCAGGAACCGGTCCAGTTTATCTCCCTCAACAACAAGGCCCAACGCTATACCATCCGCATCCGCGAAGCCCACTGATGAACAAGCGCCCGAGGTGGGGCGTCAAAGGAGACAACCATGAAAAAACAACTTTTGCTCAGTTTGATTTCCGCCGTGGGTCTGGTGACTGCGGCCCGCGCTGGAGAAGTCAAGATCGTGCCGCCGCTGGAGCCGTCAGCGGAGCCGGTGCCGATTTTTCAGGCGCCAGCACTCGCACCAACGCCCACGCCCACGCCTCCGACGGTGGCGCATGAAGTGTATGTCTATGACCAAAGGCCGTTGCAGCAACAGCCCGCACTGATTGCGCCGGACCAGGCGCAGGCGATTGTGGACCAGTTCCGGACCAATTATCCGAAGCTGGAGAGCCCGCGCGTCCTGATTTATGTGAACCGCGAACTGGTGGATGAACAATCGGGCATCAAACTGTCCGGACGTTCAGAGCGCGTTGAGACCATCACGCAGAGCAATCCCAGCACCGGCACGAACGCGGCCGGCAACCATGAATCCACCTGGGCCAAGAGCGTGGTGAAGAATAATTATCACAACGAGGCCAAGGCCAAGCCCACCCTGGCGGACCGGCAGACGGTGCGCGACGTGGAGCGGTTGTTTGGTCGGCCGTTGCGCTTGGCCGGCGTTTCGTTGGTGGATCAACGATTGGCCACGCAGATGATTGGCGACCAGCCGTTGAAGGATTTGGCGGCGGGCACCGAAGGCCAGCAAGCCAGCAAGGACCGGGAAGCCATCAGCAAGATTGCCGATGTGGTCGTGGAGATTTTGATTTCCTCACGGCAGGTGACGGTGTCGGAAGTTTCCGGCGATAAAAATTATACCGTGCCGGACATCCAAGCCACGGCGATTCGTTTGAAGGATGCCAAGATCATTGGCCAGGTGACGGCGTCGGATGCAATTAGCCGGGCCCATGACGCGGGCTTTGTGGCGCGCAATTTTGGCGTGCAGGATATTACCGAAGCCACGGCGTTGGGATTGATGGAAGATATTCTGAGGGGTGCCCAGTAAGCGGCGGCAAGTAATGGATTACTTGGGCAGCTTTTGGACCGGTTGCAGGCTGGCCTCGGAATCCGCCGTGCGGGCAGCGGTGTAATAGGTCAACACACCCCAAGTGAGGCCGAGCACCGAGGCGAAACTGGCGATGGGGTGCCAGAGCCAGCGCCAATCCCGATCACGAGTCAGGCCGATGAGGGTGTGATAAACCGGGCCGACAACGGTGGCGCAGTAAATGCAGGCGAGCGGAGCGGAGGCGCGCGGCTTCATCTGTGTCCAGGAGATGCCGGTCTTATGGCGCAGGCTGAGGAAGTGATACGTTTGCCGTCGGCGTTTTTTGATGAAGTCCGCCAGACCCTTCACGAGATGATGATGGACTCCGCGCCGGGATAAGCGCAGCCATTCTTTTTTCCCTGAGAGCGCCAGTTGCAACGCAACGCGCGTATCTTCAAAATCAGCGCTGGCCCGCATGGCGTCGAGGTCGGTCTTGCGATAAACAAAACCATTGGCCCCGAGCGGATAAGCAAAGCTCCCGGCCGGAAACGTCCAATGCTCCACTTCACCCTCCACGCCGAGCGGGACCGGCGACACGCTCATGAGCCAGCTGATGGGGTCGCTGATGTGCAAGGTCTGGGTGAGAAAGGCGCAAAGGGAATTCATGCCCGGCGCGGCGGGATAATAACTCTCCACGCCGAGGGCCTGTGGATTTTTTTGCAAGCCGAGCACGGCCAGGCGCAGGAAATCGGGGTGGGTCAATTCATTGTCGGCATCGACGAACACGACATATTCGCCGGAGATTTTTTCCAGGGCCACGCGTTTGCCGGATTCGGCCACGCGTTGCGGGTTGTCCAGCACGAGGGCGCCGAATTTTCCGGCCAGCGCGCGGGTGTCATCGGTGGACCCGCCGTCGGCGATGACGATTTCCACGCGGTCGGCGGGATAATCCTGGGCCCGGATGGCGCGCAGGCAGTGCGGCAAAATGCCCGCCGCATTGAGCGTGGGAATGATGAAACTGATTTTCGGCAAATCCATGAATTCAATTCAACTGACGCAAAGCATCAAGGCGAGGTTTGCCGAGGTGGGCAGGGTTGGCAAGAGCGTTCTTGCAGTTGGATGGCGTGCCGCGTGGGGTGGTCAACTCCACCAGACCCGTTGGATCAGCCAATAGGCGCCGGCGAGCGAGACCAGCACGGAACAAGCGGGGGCGTAGCGGGGCGCGAAGGCCGGGCGTTCCTTTAATTTCCAAATCAGCGGCAGGAGGAGCGCGGCGATGGTGACCTGACCGAGTTCGACGCCCAGATTGAAGCTGAGCAACGGCACGGCGATGCCGCGTCCGTCCGAGCCGATGCCCAAATCGCGCAAGGCGGAGGCAAAGCCGCAACCGTGGACCAGTCCGAAGCCAAAGCTCAACAGCCAGCGTCGGCGCAGGTCGCGGCGGAGAATGTTTTCGATGCCCACGTAGATGATGGAGACGGCAATCATCGGCTCGATGATGCGCGGTGGGAGATTGATTAAATTGAGCGTGGCCAGCGCGAGGGTGATGGAATGGGCGAGGGTAAAAGCGGTAATGATCTTCAGCACTTCACGAATGCTGCCGCCCGCGATGAGCAGGCCGAAGAGAAAGCAAAGATGATCGTAGCCGGTCAGGATATGTTCGACGCCGAGCAGGAGAAATTGCGTGAAGGAATGCGGCGCGGACACCGCCACATTGACCGTGGCAAAGGTTTTTTCAAAGCACGGGTGGCCGGCATCGAGCAAGGTTTCGCCCAATAATTCGCCCTGCTCGCCCCGGAGCGCGAAGTATTGGCGATGCCCGCGCGAGAGCCTCGAAAGCAGAGCGGAACGAACGCCGAGCTGCGAGGTGGTCTCGCGGGGAAAATCAAGGAGCAGATGAATGGTGCGGCTGTCGCCGGCTTGCACCGCCACTTTCGTCGGTTGGACCCGATGGCCATTCCAGGCCACTTCCAGGGCGTTTGCGGCCAGCGCTTCGAGTTGAGCTTGCGCGCCGGCCAGCGCCTGCGGTTGCATTTGTCCATCCGACTGAATTTCCAGTGTGCCAGCCAGCAACCGCGCGTCGGTGGGTGACAGGGAAAGGTCGGCGTGGAGTTGGTTGGGTTGGAAGCGCAGCGCCACGGCGCTTAACCCGGGATCGTGAGCATGAGCGGCGGGTGCCAAGGCCAGCAATAATAGAGCAGCCAGCCAAAAGGGGCAGATCCATTGCACGGGGAGGCGAGAAGTCAGCACGGTGTTTTCTCCGGGCGGCGGCGGGCAAAACGCTTTCGCTGGCGATTGCCCACCGCCCCCAATTCCGGGGCTCATGCAAGATTATCAAAGGCCGTGATGGGGATGATTGCGGCCATTGTTTGGCGTGGGCGCATACGGAAAAACCTTGTTAAAGGGAACATCGTTGTGATCCACGTTATCGCCGATGGGCCCGCGAATGGTGGGCGGCGTGGTACGCAAATCACTGACGAGCGCGGTCAGGGCGATGTCAATCACGTCATCGCCGAAGCGCCGGCCATTCGGCCAACCGCCGGAGATGACGCCGCCGTTGATGTTGTTGCTTTGGACGGTACTGATCAAGGTGTCACCGCCAAAGATGCCCAAGCGCGAGAAACCGGGATCGTCGGAAACGCCCCCGCCGCCGCCGGCCAGCCGCGCGGGTGGCGTTGAAAGATCCACTTTAATCACATCCGGAATGAAGATGGCGGCGAGGTCCGTGCGATCTTGTTCGATGCTGGGATCGGGCGTGCCCGTCACGAGGGTGTCAAACAAAACCGCCAGTTCGGGATTCAACGCATATTTGGCAAAGAGCGAGCGGTCCTGAGTGGGGCTGGTGCGGCTGTAGAGATTTTTGTCCGTGATCGCGACGAAGAGTTCGTTGAAGAGCGGATTGCCCTGGCGGGCGACCTGCACAAAGTTGCCGCTGGGCTGGATATTGGGCCCGTTGATGCCGTCGCGCAGGATGTTCATCTGGCGGCGGACGGTGGTGGCATAGACGCCGACGACCTGCTGATCGCCGCCCAGTTCTTCGACGGGAATATTCAGAACGATGGTATGGACGTTGAAGCCGCCCTGGGAATCGACGCCGGGATTGCGGGTCTTGAGCAGATCAAAGACAGCCTGGACGTCGCCATAGAAAGCGTCATCCCGCTGTCCGGCAAAGGCGATATAGCCACTCGCGAGGTTGGTGGCGATCGACTCCGAGGTATAGCGATCCAGCAGCGCCTCGCTGCCGACGCCCTCCTTGGCGCGATTTTCGCCGTTATCGCCTTGATTATAAAACGGGGTGGCGTTGCCTTGATTGTTTGGCGGCACGATGCCGGTGCCGAGGAAATTAACAGACTGACCGTTGGCTTGATCCACTTTAAAGACGGAGTAAGTCTGAATCAGGTTTTGGTTTGTGTCGCCCACGTCCGTGATCGGGCCGAGGAAAGCCTGGAGAATGGTCCCGCTGTTTTGGAATTGGGTTTGGAAACGGAATTGGTAGCTGATGGTCTTGCGGCCCATGACGAGGTCGTTCGTCCTGCTGCGGGTATTGGCGGCATTAGTTTTACAAACGTGGAGGACATACATGACATTGTCGTCGAAGCGATAATTATTCGGGCCGACGGCGGGCTCCTCGAAGGGATAAACGGCAAGGGCGACGGTTAGATATTTTTGTAAGACGTTGGTCGAGAACACGTTAGTAATAAAAGTGTCCGTGCCAAGAATGTTGGTGGTCACGATATTGGTGACCTGGAAAGTGCCAAAAAGGTCGCGCTGACTCACGAATGCGTAAACATCCGTGGTGTTGGCGGCCGGATCGAATGTGAGCAGCGGCGCATCCTGATGGCTACTGGCAAATACTCCAACGGGTAATAGGGCCAGACCGGTAAGGATCAGGCTCAAGGCCAGACTTCGATATCGCGTTCTCATGTGATTTCTTCCTTTTATGATGAATTTGGTTTGCGGGTTGTTTTATTGCGTCGAAAAACCGGTTTTGGTGTTGGCACGGGCGATGCGGTCAGGATTGGCGTCGGGCGATTGAGCTTCCCAGTCGGTGCCGCTTAAACCCAAGGCCAGGAGATGGTCGCCTACCTGCGCCCGTTCCGAGGGGAGCAGCATTTGGCGCAAGCCATCGGCCTCGATGAACGACTGCAAGGCGTCGCGGTATTTGCCCTGATTTTCTTCAATGATTCCGGCGTGGTAGAACAGCCGGGCATCCTGTGTGCCTTGGGACAAGGCCTGGTCCATTTGGTCGGCGGCTTCGGCGTAGTGGCCGGCGGAGGCCAAAGCCCAGGCGAGAGCGTCATGGGTAAAAACATCCTCCCGTGTTTTGAGTTCCTCCTGCGCGAGACGGATGGCGGTGACGGGATCTTTGTTCTCGTTGGCGAGGTAAAGCGCGTAGGTGCGCGGGTCGCTGGCGGCGCCGTGTTCCTGCAATTCCTTTTCCAGGGCCGTGTCCGACTGTCCGGTGGCGCGCAAGGCCTCCACTAAAAGCCATTGATATTCCGGCACCGGGTTCAAAGTGGCGGCGCGACGGAGCGGTTCGACGGCCTGCGCTTCATGGCCTTCGGCGAGCAGGAGGCGTCCCTGCGCCAACAATGCCGGGGCATACTTGGGCTGATATTGCAGGGCGGCGGCGGTGTGTTGCAGGCCGAATTCAAAGTTGCCCGCCTGCAATTGGTATTGGGCCATGCGGGAATAAACCCAGGCAGCCGTTTCGGGATCCAGCGGCGTGGTAGATTGGAGGGCCAACTGCAGGGCCTCCACGGCGCCCTTTAGGTCGCCTTTAAGCCAGCGGACGTGCGCAACGCGCGTATAAGAGTAGAGATCCGGCCGCAGATCGATCATGTGCTGGTAGGCCTCAATCGCCTCATCCAAATGGCCCATTTCCATGAGCAGATCCCCCAGCAGGCCGTAATCGTAGGAAAGACCCCGTTGCGCGACCAATTCGCGGGCGAGCGGTTCGGCTTCCTTGAAGCGATGCAGACTGTGGAGCACATTGCCCCGCAGAGAAAGCGCCGCGGGGTTGTGGGGAGATTTGTCTTCCAGGCAAAGGGCGCATTGTTCGGCGAGTTTATAAAATCCGGGGTCAAACGTGACCCGGGCCTTGGAAACGAACAGCCAGCCCAGTTGTTCGATGGAGTGGTTCAAGCCGGCGCCGCCTTCCCGCACGGCTTTTTGGGTCTGGGCAATTTTTTGGTCTGTGGGGGTATCGCCGGCCACGGGCAGCAGGATTAAGTTGCAGGCATCAAGCCCATTGGCATTGGGATTGGCCAGAGCCGACGGGTTTTGGTTGGTATTGGCCGGCGGTGGGACGACCCTGGGAGTCTTGGGTTCGCAACCTGGCAGACAGGCGAGCATTGCCAGCGCCAGGCCGAGACTGGCGGTGAATCGGCAAAAAATTAAAAATTGCTTCATTTGTTCGTTCTCAAGGGCGCTCATATCGCAGAAAAAGGCCACTTTTCGCAAGGAGGTCAGACCCTACTTGCGTTTGGGCGGGACACCCCATAATGTATTCCCTTAGGGTGGCGAGGGGTGGGAGGTTGAGCCTGAAACAGATAAAAAAAACTAGCGTCCGCGCCTTGCTTTCCCCAACATCGCGGCGAATTATTCGGGGCATTTCGCAACGACATGAAAGCAAAGATTATTATTACGCCGAAAAAGGCCGTGCTTGATCCGCAAGGCAAGACCGTCCAAAACGCGCTGGAACACATGGGCTACGGCGGCATCAGTGCCGTGCACGTGGGCAAGTACCTGGAAATCGAAGTCAGCGGCGACAAGGAAACCGTCCGCAAACAGATTGACGAGGCCTGCCACAAGTTTCTGAGCAATCCGGTGATCGAAGATTACAAATTTGAGTTAGATTAGGTGTTGGGCCGGGCAGCGGTGACCATTTATGAACTTTGCCGTATTACAATTTCCAGCTTCGAACTGCGACCAGGACGCGGTGCATGTCCTGCGCAATGTGTTGGGCCACTCCGCGCGGCTGCTGTGGCATAAGGAAACATCGCTCGGCAACGCCGACGCGGTCATCGTGCCCGGCGGATTCAGCTACGGCGATTATTTGCGGACCGGGGCGATTGCGCGGTTCAGTCCCGTGATGCAGGCGGTGCAGGCCTTCGCGGCCAAGGGCGGTCCGGTGCTGGGCATCTGCAACGGGTTTCAGATTTTGTGCGAAGCGGGGCTGCTGCCGGGGGCGTTGATTCGGAATCGCTCGCTGCAATTCCGTTGCGAACACGTTTTTGTGAAAGCGGCGACGGCCAACTCGCCGTTCACGAGCCAAATTCCCGACGGCAAAGTGCTGCGCATCCCTATTGCCCATGGTGAGGGGTGCTATTTTGCCGATGCGGAGACGATTGCGCGGCTGAAGGCGCAGAACCAGATTCTCTGGCAATATGCCGACGCGCAGGGCGAACTGACCGATGTCGCGAACCCGAACGGTTCCGTGGAGAACATTGCGGGCATTTGCAACGAAAGCCGCAACGTGGCGGGTCTGATGCCGCATCCGGAACGCGCCAGCGAGGGATTGCTCGGGAGCGCCGATGGGCGATTGATTTTCGAAAGTTTGATTCACGCACTGGAGAGCAAGTCGGTGGCGAAGGCCGCGTGAACACCAGTTTTGAACCTTAAACATTGAATTAAATTTGATGTCTGACCCCGCCATTACACCCGCACTGATTAAACAGCACGGCCTGACGCCGGAAGAATACGAGCGCATCCAGGGCATTCTTGGGCGCGAACCCAACTATACCGAGCTCGGTATTTTCTCGGTGATGTGGAGCGAGCATTGCTCGTACAAGAACAGCCGGCCATTGCTTAAGACGTTTCCCACCAAGTCGCCCAAGATATTGGTCGGCGCGGGTGAGGAGAACGCGGGGATCATTGACATCGGCGACGGCCTGGCGATTGCCTTCAAGATCGAATCGCACAATCATCCGAGCGCAGTGGAACCGTTTCAAGGCGCGGCGACCGGCGTGGGCGGCATCATCCGCGATATTTTCACGATGGGGGCGCGGCCAGTTTGCTCGATTGATTCATTGCGCTTTGGCGAACTGACTTCGCCGGAGGTGCGGCGGCTGTTCAGCGGCGTGGTGGCGGGCATTGCGCATTACGGCAATTGTTTTGGCATTCCCACGGTGGCGGGCGAGGTGTATTTCGATAAATCCTACGAGGGTAATCCGTTGGTGAATGCGTTTTGCCTGGGCGTGCTGCGGCATGAACAGATTGCGCGCGGCGCGGCCAAGGGGATTGGGAATCCGGTGTTTTATGTCGGGCCGGCCACGGGCCGCGACGGGTTGGCGGGGGCGGCGTTTGCGTCGCAGGATTTGACGGAGGAATCGGCCGAGCAACAACGTGGGGCGGTGCAGGTGGGCGATCCATTCATGGAAAAGCTGGTGATGGAAGCGTGCCTGGAACTGCTGGCGACCGATGCGGTGGCGGGGATTCAGGACATGGGCGCGGCGGGCTTGACCTGTTCCACGTGCGAAACGGCGGCGCGGGCGGGCACGGGCATTGAAATTGATCTGGCGAAGGTGCCGCAACGCGCGCCGAACATGACGCCGTACGAGATTATGCTGAGCGAATCGCAGGAGCGGATGCTGATCATCGTCCACAAAGGGCGGGAAGCGGAAGTGAAACGGATTTTTGACAAATGGGATTTGCCGTGGGCGGAAGTCGGCACGGTGACGGACACCGGCCGGATGATGGTGAAGAATCGCGGTGAACTGGTGGCGGACATTCCGGCCAAGAAGCTGGCTGATGAAGCGCCGATTTACCAACGCGAAGCCCGCGAACCGGAATATTTGAAAGCGGTGCGCGCCTTCACTCTGGCGGGGGTGGCGGATACGCAGGATGCCGCCGGCAATTTGAAGACCTTGCTCGGTTGGCCGACGATTGCGTCGAAGAACTGGGTTTACCGGCAGTATGACCATATGGTGCGGGACGGCTCGGTGGTTTGCCCGGGCTCAGATGCGGCGGTCATTCGCATCAAGGCGGATTCATTGCCGCAGGATGGCGAGGGCAAGAGCGCCACGGTGGACAAATACATCGCGATGAAGGTGGATTGCAACGCGGTCTATGTGTATCTCGACCCGTATGAAGGGGCCAAAACCGTGGTGGCCGAGGCGGCGCGCAACCTGGCGTGTTCCGGCGCCACGCCGCTGGGCTCGACTGACAATCTGAATTACGGCAACCCACATAATCCCGAGATTTTCTGGCAATTGCGCGAATCAGTGCGCGGCCTGGCCGAGGCGTGCCGCGCGTTCAATGCGCCGGTCACCGGCGGGAACGTCAGCCTGTACAATCAAAATCCAAACGGGCCGATTGACCCGACGCCGACGGTGGCGATGGTGGGCCTCATCGACAAGCTTGAGCATGTCACCACGCAGTGGTTCAAGGACGAGGGTGATGCGATATTATTATTGGGCGATGTGGTGGATCGGAATGATCCGATGCTGGGATTGGGTGGTTCGGCGTATTTGCAGCGGGTGCACGCGTTGAAGACCGGGACGCCGCCGCGTTGCGATTTGGACCGGGAAAAAGAACTGCATCTGGCCTTGCGTTCGCTGATTTATTCCGGGGTGGTGAAGAGCGCGCACGATTGCAGCGACGGCGGGCTGGCGGTGGCGCTGGCGGAATGCTGTATTTCACAGCAAATTGCGCGGGAAACGCCACGGCTGCTGGGGGCGGAGATTGATTTGTCCGCGTTTACCGGCGTCCGGCTGGATGCGCTCTTGTTCGGGGAAACGCAGAGCCGGGTGGTGATTTCCGTGTCGGCGGTGCAGGCGGCGAAGGTCCTGGCGCAGGCGAAGATATTGGGAGTGCCGGCGGCTGTGCTCGGAAAAACGGGCGGGACGGCATTGAATATCAAGGCCAATGAGGGCACTTTAAGCTGCGATTTGCGCGAACTTCATGATCTCTGGTGGAATGCCATTGCGCGAGCGATGGCCTGAGCAATGAGAAAAGCCATTAGAATTGTCACGTTAAGTTTGCTGACCGTGATTATCGCGAGCCTGTTTGGCATTGTGCCGCTGCAATTTATCACGCAATTGCTCTGTTTTATTTTGGTATTGGCCGTATATTTTACGGTCGCCGGTTTGTTGTGGTTGGTTCGTCGTCCCAAAGCTTTATAACTCATGCAGCATTATCCAAAACATTACTGCGGTGTCTTCGGCATTTACGGGCATCCGAATGCCGCGCAACTGACGTACTACGGCCTGTATGCGCTGCAACATCGCGGACAGGAAAGCGCGGGCATCGTCACCTGCGACGAGCGCCGGTTTCACGAGCATCGTGGCATGGGGCTGGTTTCGCAAATTTTCAGCGGCCAGGCGCTGCAACATCTGACCGGGTCGATGGCCATCGGCCACACGCGCTATTCCACGACCGGTTCCTCGCACATCCGCAACGCGCAGCCGTTGACGGGGAACTGCCGGCGGGGGCAGATCGCGATTGCCCATAACGGGAACCTGACGAATGCCGCAACAGTCCGCGATCAACTGGAAGCCAAGGGGCTGATGTTCCAGACCTCGGTGGACAGCGAGATTATTTTGAATTTGCTCGCGCAACCGACACTGGGCGGGCACGAAAACAATCTGGTGGAAACCGTCCGGCGCATTGAAGGGGCGTATTCCCTGGCCATCATGACCGAGCAGGAATTGATTGGCGTGCGGGATCCGCATGGTTTCCGGCCGCTCTCCATCGGCAAGGTCGATGGGGCGTATGTGCTGGCCAGCGAAACGTGCGCGTTTGACTTGATTCATGCCGAGTTTATCCGGGACGTGGAACCGGGCGAGATCGTGATCATCGACAAAAAAGGATTGCGGAGCATCCAGGCCTTTCCCGAGCACACGCGGCGGGCGTTTTGCATTTTTGAGTATGTTTATTTTGCGCGGCCCGACAGCACCATTGCGGATCGGAACGTGTATAAGGTGCGCGTGGAGATGGGCCGCGAACTGGCGCGCGAACATCCCATTGAAGCCGACCTCGTGATCCCGGTGCCGGACAGCGGCAATTGCGCGGCGCTGGGTTATTCGCTGGAATCGAAGATTCCGTATGAGATGGCCTTTGTGCGAAACCATTATGTGGGCCGGAGCTTTTTGCAGCCGTCGCAGTTGATTCGCGATTTCGATGTGCGGGTGAAGCTCAACTTGATTAACGAGTTGGTGGAAGGCAAGCGGGTCATTGTGGTGGACGATTCGATTGTGCGAGGCACGACGAGCAAATCGCGGGTGAACAATTTGAAGGAAGCGGGGGCGAAGGAAGTGCATGTGATGGTCAGTTGCCCGCCGCACATGAACCCATGCGTGTATGGGATTGATTTTCCCGATCGCAGCAAGCTGATGGCCGCCAATCACAGCCTGGAGGAGATCCGGCGCTATCTGAATGCGGATTCACTTTCCTATCTGTCCAAAGAAGGACTGGTAAAAGCGACCGGTCTGCCAAAAAGCAGTTTTTGCATGGCGTGTTACGACGGTAATTATCCGGTGGCGTATGATCCGTTGGTGGACAAGCACATCATGGAACGGCGGGGCGTCAACGGGCATGGTTTGGGCGAAGAACTGGTCAGGGAAGAACTGCAGGTAAAACTGCTTTGAGGCGCAGGCGTTTCCGTCGGCGCAGATAAATGCCGGCGGCCGGGAGTATCGAAACACCCACTTGCGGAGCGGGGTGGGGCGTTGTAATTAGGTTACCATGGTCACCGGAGGATTTATCCGACAGAACCGCCATGGAAATCAGCACCATAGGCCGGCCGCGTAATGTAGGTTGGGCGCGCGCGGCGGCGTTGATTTACGGCGACTGGGGCACCAGCAAGGCATACGTCATCGGGTTGGCGTTGTTTTCCGTTGGTTTTGCCGCGCTGCCGCACTTGCTGGCAGTCTGCGCGGTGACCGGATTGGTGGGGGTTAATTACATCTGGATCTGCAAACACTTTCCGTATGGCGGCGGTGTTTACACGGCGGCCGGATTGCACTCACGAAGGCTGGCGATGATTGGGGGATTGTTGTTGCTGGCTGATTACATCGTCACGGCTTCACTGAGTTGCCTGGATGCGTTTCACTATCTGGGCTTTGATCAATCGGACGCAAAAAAGTGGGCCATCACGGCAATCTTCATCATCGGGGCGGTCAATTTTCTGGGGCCAAAACATTCGGGCGGCGTTGCGGTGTGGCTCGCAGTACCGACTGTAATCACCGTCATTGCCCTTATTGCGAGTGGCACGCCGCATTTGCGCCAATTTCATGCCGTGCCGCCGAGCGGCGGATTGCTGCACAACTGGATTGCGTTTACGGGCATGATTCTGGCTTTATCCGGCGTGGAAGCGGCGGCGAGCAGCACGGGTGTGTTGTGCCTGGATCCCAGAGCAACGGAAGGACAGCCTTCGGTCTATCGCACGGCGCGGCGCGCCATCCTGGTGGTGATGATTGAAGTGGTCCTGGGCACGGCGTTCCTGAGCGTGCTGGCCATGTGTCTGCCGGAGGAGGCGGTGCGGCATGAAAATGATTTGCTGCGTTTCATGGGGGAAGTTTTTGTCAGTCCCAAATTTGGCCTGGTGGTGGGCTGGGTATTTGGAGTGCTGCTGCTGTCAGCGGTCAACACCGCCATTACCGGCATGGTCTCGTTGCTCTATGTGATGGCGCATGACCACGAGATTCCCAGACCCTTTGCCGACCTTAATAATTTTGGCGTGCCCTGGGTATGCCTGATGACGGCAACCATTCTGCCGGTGATTGTGCTGAATGTGGATGATTCCGTGGCCGGCCTGGCGTCGTTGTATGCCATCGGCGTGGTGGGGGCGATTGTCATCAATATTGGTTCCTGCGCCTTTGCGCCGCGACTGGGCCTGGCCCGGTATGAAAAAGTCACCATGCGGGTGACCTTTATCATTTTGAGCGCGATCTGGATCACGATTGCGTTGACCAAAATACACGCGCTCCTGTTCGTCATCGTGATTTTGGCCTTGGGATTGGGCGTGCGCGAACTCACCCGGATGCGACCGGCGCGGGTGACGCCGTTGCTGCCACCACCGTCACCCGCCGCCGCGGCTGAAGCAGGCTCACGCACCGGCGCGCCGTTTTTGGGGGAAAATATTCTGGCGGCAACCCGCGGGTGGACCCCGGCGCTGGAGTTTGCATTGGAGGAGAGCAAGTTGAGGAATGCTGAATTGTATGTGCTGTATGTCCGCGAGGAGGCCGTCCAGATTGATCGCCGGCCGGATTGGCGCCAGGATGCCGCGGCGCAGGCGTTGTTCAGCCGGATTTTGGCCGAAGCCAGGAACGGAAAAATTCATCCGCTCTACAGCACCAGCAATTCACCGGCGGACACCATCATCGACATCGCGGCGACGTTCGGGGTGGACACGGTGATCCTGGGCGGCAGCCGGCGGGCGACACTGGTGAATATGTTAAAGGGAAATGTGGTGGCCCAAGTGGCGGCCAATTTGCCGGAGTCCATGCACCTGATCGTGATTGGGTGAACGCAGAAACTTGCGTTACGGCGCGGCGGGAACGGAACTGGTGGCTGGCGCGGCGACCGGCGGCAGCGCGTTGGTGCCGTCAGAGTGGCGACGGCGCTCCGACGCGGAACCCTCCTCAGCCTTCTCGGACTTTTCCGTTTTTTTAGCGGGGCGCGCCTTCAGGAGTTCGTCAAATTTGACGCGTTGTTCCGGCGTCAATTGATCGCGGATATCGTCATTGACCTTTTGAATCTCCTGATTCATTTGCGGGATGATCGGTTTCCAGAGCGAGCGGGTGCGGTCCTGGCTGTCCGTGATGATTTTCTCGATGTGCTCGTGCTGCTCCTTGCTCAGGTTCAGATCATGCTCCATACGGTGAAGCAATTCCTTGGCATGCGCGTACCAGGGCGTGCTGGTCTGAATCTTGGTGGAGGGGTTGGCCTTGGCCTTGACGTGGATGGCGTTGCTGACGAGGAAGCCGCCGGTAAAGACACCGGCGCCAAAAATAACCAGCGTGGTAAGGATGACTTTCCAGGCGTTCACCGGGAGTCTCCGGCAAAATCCGCGCCGGCGTTGTCCACTGCCGCAAACAAGGTCTTTTCGACATCCTGGGACAAAGTCTCAGAATTATTGGCGGGAACAAAGACGGACCAGGCGGACATGAGCAACATGGCGGCAACGGAAAACATGGCGGCGCGGGCGAGGCCGCGTTCCCAGAATCCCCGCAGGTCGAGCGTGGGCCGGCCGGTGAGGCGGGCGAGGATTCGCTTTTCAAAAGCGTAGGGCACGGTGTCAGCGGGCGGGTTGGCCCGCGCGACCGCGATCAGTTTTCGTTGTAGTTCCAAAAGGTTCATAGGCCTTCAATGGTAGAGACGCCCGGAGGCGGACGGCGGTTACAAATACTTATGTTGAGCGAGTTTTGCCAGACACTTTTTCATTTCGGCGCGGGCGCGAAAAGCCCGTACTTTTACGAGGGGAACGGACCATCCGGTCAATTCCGCGATTTCCTTGACCGACCGCTCCTCGATTTCGAGCAGGGTAATGACGAGGCGGGCGGGGGGTGAGAGATGTTCGAGCAGGCGCTCCACGAGTTGCCGGGCGGCGGAGGCATGATCCCCGGCCTCATTGGGATGGGTCACGCAGCGATCCAGCCAATCCGCTTCCGGTTCGGTGAGTTGCGAGAAGGCCGTTTCGCGGTTGCGCTGGTGGCCGCGAAGGAAGTCGTAACAAGTACGGACCGTGAGGCGCATGAGCCAGTGTTCAAAGGGGGCATCGCCGCGGAAGCTGGCGAGTTTGTTGAAGGATTTGAGCCAGATTTCCTGGACGATGTCTTCAATTTCGCTTTCCCGGCGGGCATAGCGGCGGGCGGTGGCAAAAACGCGCGGGGAATATTTTACAACCAATGGCTCGAAGCTGGCCGCGTCGCCTTGCAATACGGCGGCAATGAGTTCCGCATCGGTTCGTTCCATTTACCTCTGGACTATGCCAGAGGAGCGGCGGGGACAGAAGTTAAAAGCCGCAGGGTGCCGCAGGGCGCTGAAGGGCTCAAAGTGAGGGCCGGATCGGCGGCGGCACCTTGGGGTGATGAACGGCGGGCGGGAGGGGAAGTTTTTGATGGCTGGCCAGCAGAGAACGCAAAGCCCGACGGGAGCGAAGCGTTTCGGAGGTTGAGAGCGGTGGCCGGTCAGGGATCGGCTTAGTGGTGGCGTCGTGGCCGAACAGCAACTCATGGCGGCGCTGCGAATAATAGTAATCAAAAAGGGCCGTAATGTTCATGGACCAATCAGGT
>JAQGPA010000155.1 GCA_028293325.1 Pedosphaera sp.
CGAGGCTTTGGCGAGGGAGCATGCCCAAGGTGGCCTGTGACCGAGCCGAAACGAAGCCAAAAGTCAAAAAGACCGCTTCCCTCACTAACTTTTCCGCCGCGCTACAGCATTTATGGAACTGCTCTAAAGCTTAAAGAGGGTGTTGATGGCCGCGCCAACCAGATCGACCGCCAAGTCGTAACCATCATATCGCGGCGGCGTCGCGGTTTGAAACACTGGCGCGCTCAGCGCGCCAGTCTGGTCCGATTTCAAAAGTGATCGCTGGCGTTCCAGCTCGGCGATTTCCCGCGTGCGTGACTGCTCCATTCCGCCGGCGCGGATGAACTCAATCACCTTGCGCAATTCATCCTTGTCAAACCACGTCCCATGCTTGGTGCAAATATCCAAGACGACATGCGAGCAATTGGCAAAGTTCACCCGGTTCATCAGGGTTTGGCAGACGGGGCAGGGAACGTAGCGGAAATTCTCGAAGCCGATGTTCCCGGCGGGCAAGGGGGCCGCCATGCCGAGCACCGCCGCTTGCTTTTCCCGGTCGTCGCAGATTTGCTGCAGCGTGGCGACGTCAACCCACACGCCCTCGCACTTGGCGCATTCGAGCAGGTTGGTGTTGCCGACCAGCACGGCGCCCAGGTTCAAGCGGCAATGCGGACAAGGCCGTGGCGCGTCGGCGGCCACTTCCGTCCGCTCCACTTTCGCGCCGCAATGCGAGCAAAACTTGGCTCCCTCGAAAATCATTCCAAAGCACGAAGGACACGCCACTGTGGCGAGCCGCGCGCCGCAATGTGCGCATGCGGTCGCGTCGGAGGCGGCGGGTGCCCCGCACATCGGGCAGTTGAGAGTTTCAGCCTGCATGGTTCCAGCGAGTATGGTCATTTATCAATGGCTCGACAAGCGCGTTAAGTCTTTCCCCTCTGGGAACCTCTTTGAGGTTGGTGAAGATCGCGCATACGTGTATCCAGATTTTTTATTGTCCCGGCGCGGTCATCGCGCAATACTTGGGATGTGAATACCCGTTTTCGATTCCCCGTCCTCTTTGCCTTTGCCCTTGCAACCTCCGCCGTTGCCCAAACCTCCGAACTTTGGGGTGCCCACGGTGAAAATTGGGATCCCCATGGTCGATTGCCCGATTTTTCCTACGCCGGTTATCATTGCGGCGAAGCGCCGTTGCCGAACGTCCCCCTTGGAGTCAGCATAAAATCCTTTGGCGCAAAAGGCGATGGTGTGACCGATGACACCGCCGCGTTTCTCAAAGCCCTTGCCACCATCAAAAGTGGGGCCATTGAAGTGCCGGCTGGTCGTTATATCATCACCAATATTCTTGAGGTCCGGCACAGTGGCGTCGTCTTGCGCGGTGCGGGTCCTGACAAAACGGTGCTGTTCTTTCCGATACCGCTGCAGGTGGTCAAGCCCGACGATAGCACCACAACAAGCGGCCGCCCCACGTCGAACTATTCCTGGTTGGGTGGTTTCGTTTGGTTCAAGGGCGAGCTTGGCGAACGGGAGCTTGCCAAGGTCACCTCCGAGGCCAAACGCGGTGATACTGCTTTGCAGGTTGCCTCCGCTGATAATCTTCACATCGGCCAACGCATCGAAATCTTTCAAACCGATCCCGCTGATTATTCCCTCACTGCTCATCTTTATTCCGACGATTCGGGCAGCACGGCCAAAATCCACGGCAACCATGCCTCGCTCGTCTGCCGAGTCATCAAAATTGAAGGCAACCAAATCCAAATTGACCGACCACTGCGTTTTGATGTCAAAGCCGAATGGCAACCCCGCCTGCGCAGCTTCGAGCCGACTGTCACTGAATCCGGCATAGAAAACATCTGCTTCGAATTTCCCAATACTCCTTATGCCGGCCACTTTACCGAACCCGGTTTCAATCCCCTCGCTTTCAACAATGTGTCGGATTGCTGGGGGCGGAACCTGCGCATCACGAATGCCGACAGCGGCCCGTTTCTCAGCGGACACTTCTGCACCGTCCAGGACGTTGTCTTCGACTCCGCCCGCAAACCTGATTCCGTTTCTCTTTGCACCGGCCATCACGGGACTTCCTTGGAAGGCGATGATAATCTGTTTACCGGATTCGATTATCACTGCCGTTTCATTCACGACATTACCGTGAGCATTGGCGCGGGGAACGTCATCGTCGGCGGCCGGGGCGTTGATTTGTGCTTTGATCACCACAAACATGCGCCCTATGAGAATCTTTTTGCGAATATTGATGTCGGTGCCGGAACGGACGTCTGGCGTCACGGTGGCGGCGATGCCTTGGGCAAACCATCCGGCGCGCGCGGCACCTTTTGGAATATCCGTTCGGCGACGCCTTTGCACTATCCGCCCGCAGACTTTGGCCCGCCCTCAATGAACTTTATTGCCCTCGAGACCGCTCAACCCACGCAAAAGAGTGCGACTAATCGCTGGTTTGAAGCCATCCCAACCGCCAAAATAATTCCCCAAGACCTCCATGCCGCTCAACTCGCCCGCCGCTTGAGCCTGAAGCAGAATTAATCTGCGGCACGTCGTAGATTAATCTGAGTCTTCTATAGCATTGGGATTCACGGAATAGGCAAGCGATTCCCTCTTCCCAAGCCCCCGTTCGTGCCTTAAGTTCATCCCCATTCTCAGCATTATGCCGAGTGTTTACATCAAAACGTACGGATGCCAGATGAACGAGCGGGACTCGGAAGCGGTCGCCGCCCAGCTCGTTGCGAAGGGTTATACACTCGCTTCATCGGAGGTTGGCGCGGATGTAATTTTGTTGAATACCTGCAGCGTCCGGGATGCCGCCGAGCAAAAAGCCATCGGCAAGATGCAAAACATCGCCGCCGAAATCCGCCGCAATCGGCCTGAGGTCGTCCTTGGCTTCATGGGTTGCATGGCGCAAAGCCGCGGTCAACAACTCATCGATAAATTGCCCGACGTGGACCTGGTCATTGGCACACAAAAATTTCATCGCACGGTTGATTATCTTGACGACATCCTGGCCGGTAAACGCACGAAGGTGGTGGACGTGGGGGAAGAGCAGGGGAGCGAAGCCACCATCAGGGAACATATCCTGAATGGCAACACCGCAGAAAATCTGGTCACCGCGTTTGTCAGCATCATGCAAGGCTGCAACCAGTATTGCACCTTTTGCATTGTGCCTTATACCCGCGGCGAAGAGCGCAGCCGGACCATTCCCGATATCGTGGCTGAATGCCGTGAGTTGATCGCGCGTGGCGTCAGGGAAATCACCCTGCTCGGACAAATCGTGACCAGTTACGGCAAGCGCGACATCCCGATCAAAGACGGCAAGTCCGGCTTCGTGCAATTGCTGGAAGCCGTTCACGAGATTGAAGGACTCGAGCGCATTCGTTTTACGTCACCGCATCCCAAGGGTTACGGCGATGATCTGGTGGAAGCCTACGCTCGCCTGCCCAAGCTGGTGGAGAGCGCGCACCTGCCGGTCCAGAGCGGCAGCGATCGCCTGCTTAAAATCATGCACCGGGGCTATACCCGCGAACGTTTCCTGGGCATCCTCGAAAAGCTGCGCCGCATCAAGCCAAACATGGGCATCACCACCGACATTATTGTCGGCTTCCCCGGCGAAACGGACGCGGACTTCGAGGAAACCCTTTCACTCGCGCGCGAGGCAAAATTTCACAACGCTTATATTTTCAAATATTCACCACGCAAAGACACTCCAGCGGCGGAGATGCCCGACCAATTGCCGCAGTTGGTCAAGGAAGAGCGTAACGCCCGTTTGCTGGCGCTGGTGAACGAAATCGCCGCGTCGCACTATGAGAATTACGTGGGCCGGCAGACGCAAATTTTGGTGGAAGGACCGAGCAAAAAGAATTCCGCCCGCATGATGGGGCGGACGCGCACGAACAAGATCGTGGTATTTGAGGGCTCGGAACGGCATCGCGGCCAACTCATGGACGTGAAGATCAATCGCGCCGGCTCCTTCACCCTGTATGGCGACCCGGCCATCCTCAATCTGGATTGAGGTCGCGCCATCGTGAAAAAAGAACTTTCCGTATTCCTATTTTGCTTTAGCTTCCTCTCGCGCCGGTTGTGGGCGCAATAGCTGATTATGTCGATTAATCTTTCAACGTTGGCAATTATTCTGGGTTTGGGACTGGCTCTGCCGCAGATTTATGGCCTGCTCAAACCGGCCGCCTTTGCGGCGGGCGTGCGCAAATTTCCCCGGTCCCTGCCATGGGGCATCTTGCTCATGCTCCTGGGCACCGGTTGGTTCCTCTGGTATCTCAACAAGGAATCCATTTCCGATTTCGCGGCTTACAAAGAAACCTTGCTGCTGGGCTTTGCCGCGGTCGGGGTCGCTTCCTGCTTTTTCGTCCAGGACTTTCTCGCGGTGCGCGGCCTCGCGGTGGTGCTGATGCTGCTGGCCAAACTGATGGTGGACACCGCCCGCTGGGCAGACACGGAGTGGCGATTGGTAATCATCACCTGGGGCTATGTGTTAGTCATCGCCGGCATTTGGTTTACGATCTACCCATGGCATCTTCGCGACTTATTGAACTGGGCCACCGCCAGTGAAAAGCGAGTGCGTCTGGGCAGTGCCATTCGTCTGGCATTCGGCTTGTTCGTGGCCGTGCTCGGACTCACGGTGTTTCGGTCGGCTTAAGTTGATACCCGCTGTTGCCTGCGGAAACATCCGCGAGTAACTTCGCAAGGAATGTCTGTGACTCCCACTCAAGGCAAAATTCTGGTGATTCGTGGTGGCGCCATTGGTGATTTCATCCTGACGCTGCCGGTGCTGGCTGCTTTGCGACAGCAATTCCCGCGCACGCATCTTGAAGTGCTTGGCTACCCGCATATCGCGCAATTGGCCTTGGCCGGCGGTCTGGTGAAGCGGGTCCAATCCATCGAAGCGCGGGCGCTCGCCGGTTTTTTCGCGCGGAACGGCAACCTATCCGAGAAGCTCGTTGATTATTTCTCCGAGTTCGATCTCGTCATCTCCTATCTGTACGATCCCGACAAAATCTTTCAAACCAACGTGGCCCGCTGCACCCGCGCCCAATTTATCCCCGGGCCGCATCGACCGGACGAGAATCTGGAGATTCACGCCACCGACGTTTTTCTCAAGCCGCTCGAGGCCCTGGCCATTTTCGAAGCCGATGCCGTTCCGCGACTCGACATTCCCAAGGCCTTTGAAACCACGCTGGCCACCGGTCGCTGGCTGGCGGTGCATCCCGGCAGCGGGAGTGAGAGCAAAAACTGGCCGGAAGCGAGCTGGGCGGAACTGCTGCGACAATTAGTCCAATCCACGACTTTGAATTTGCTCCTGATCGGTGGCGAAGCGGAGCGGGATCGTCTGGAGCGGTTGGCGCATGCCTTGCCGCCGACACGCCTCAAACTGATGCAAAGCGCACCTTTGCCGGACGTCGCCCAATGGCTGGCTTCATCCATCGGCTTTATCGGCCACGATTCGGGAATCTCTCATCTGGCTGCCGCCGTCGGGCTGCGCTCCCTTGTTTTATGGGGAAATACTGCGGAAGCCGTTTGGTGGCCGCGCAGCAAACAAATGACCGTCTTGCGAAGTTCCAAGGGGCTGGCCGAACTCTCCGTTCCCATCGTCCTGCACAACCTCGAAGAATTGCTGGTTCGCGAGTAATACGCTGAACGCCATCACCGAGCAGATTCTCGCTCAGATGAAGTGAGCCGGTCCGTAGTGTGATTGCAAAAGGGCCGGGAGCGAAACTCCCGCCCCATTTTGTTTAGCGGAGGAAAGCTTCGCTCAACCCGCCGTCCACAGGGATGATTTGGCCGGTGGTTTTACTCAGCCGGTTGGAGACCAGCAGGAAGAACGCTTCCGCCTGATCAATGGGGGTGATCGGGTTTTTGGTCAAGGTGCGGTCGGCGTAGAATCGGGCCAGCTTCGTGGTGAGAGACTCCGTCGCTTCCGTTTCGGAATATTCGATTTTGTATTTGGCGAGACTGGCGATGACCCGTTCACGGGGAAACATCGCGCTCCCTTGCACCACCGTGGCTGGAGCAACCCCGTTCACCCGAATCAGTGGCGACAATTCCATGGCCAGTTCGCCAATCAGATGATTCGCCGCCGCCTTGGACGTGTCGTAAGCCAGGGAGCCCTTCTTGGCCACCACCGCATTGGCGCTGGTGGTTAACACCAGGCTGCCGGGCAAACCCTGCTCGCGCCATGGTTTGTTCGCTTCATCGGCGACGATGTAGGATCCGGTGACGTTGATGAGGAAAGTGAGCGCCCATTTATCATCAGGAATATGGCCGGTGGTGTCTGGTGTCACAAAAATGCCCGCTGTCACGATGATCGAATCAAACCCGCCATAGGCCAGCGCAACTTGTTCGAGCATGGCATGCACGCTCTCGCGCTTGGTGATGTCCGCAGCGAGACCAATGGCGATTCCGCAGTCTGAAATGCCGCTGCCCGCCACGCCAACGCCGCGTCCATATTTGCTGGTGATTTCGTTGGCGGTGGCTTGCGCCGCTTCAAGTTTAACATCCACGCACACAATATGAGCCCCTTCCCTGACCAGGCGATGGGCGACTTCCTTGCCGATGCCCGACCCAGCCCCAATCACGACGATGATTTGGCGGGCCAGTTCTTTTTCGGCCGGCATGCGTTGAAGTTTGGCCTCTTCGAGCAGCCAGTATTCAATGTCAAAGGCCTCCTGTTGCGGCAGGGCAATGTAGCGGTCCATGGCTTCCGCGCCGCGCATTACTTCCACGGCGCAGTTGTAAAACTCCGCCGTCACCCGCGATTCACTCTTGTCCTTGCCCCAGGCAATCATGCCCAGGCCGGGCACCAGAATGACGGTGGGATTTGGATCGCGCATGGCCGGGGAATTTGGGCGTTTGCAACGATTATAGTATTCCGCGTAGTCGGCACGATACTTGATCAAACCAGCGGTGAGCGCATTTTTCAGCTTGGAAACGAACGCATTCACCCATGCGTCATCAAAATTCTTGCCCGATTCCGGATCAAGCTTCACATACAGCGGTTTGATTTTCGTGCGCAGAAAATGGTCCGGGCAACTGGTGCCCAGTTCCGCGAGACGCTCTGCATCCTTGGAATTGACGAAGCGCAGGATTTTTTCATCGCTTTGAATCGTGCCCACGAAACGTTTGTGAACACTGACCTGGCCGCGCAGCCAGGGCAAGAGGCGGGCGAACACCTGATTGCGTAATTCCTCGGGCAGCGTGGTATGGAGTGCGCCGCCGAAAGCCGTGGTATCACCGCCCTTTTCGGCGTATTTTCGTTCGATATACTCGGAAGCCTTTTCAATGAGGCCAAGGCTGCGGAGGTAACATTCCTTGTCATCATTGGACCAATTGATGAGCCCATGCTGGCCCAAGATAATACCGATGGCGTTGGGATTGTCGCGGCAGATTTTCTGCATGGCCAGACCCAGTTCAAAACCGGGGCGCAGCCAGGGAGTGTGGACTGCTTCAGCACCGTAAATTTCCTGCGTAAGCTTCACCGAGTTGGCGGAAGCCGCGACCGCAATGGCGGCATTGGGATGCGTATGATCGACGTGCTTCGCCGGGATAAAAGAGTGGAGCGGGGTATCGATGGAGGTAGCACGCGGATTCAGGTTGAATGTGCAATGATTAAACATGGCCACCATGTCATCCTCGGCCTGGGCCTTGGGTCCGTTTTGCAGGTAAGCGGCGTAAACTTTTTGCAGGGAAAGCAGCTTCTCCTGGTAGAGAGACGAGAAGTTTTCGCGCGTGGCCGTGCGCAAATCACCGCCGGAACCCTTGACCCACATGACTTCGACCGGCTGTTTGGTGAGAGGATCGGCCTCCATGATTTTCGCGGAGGTATTCCCGCCGCCGGTGTTGGTGATACGCTGGTCAGAACCCAATTTGTTCGAGCGATAAACGAGCCGCCCCGCCGCATCCAGTTTGGCGGCTTCAGCATCATTCCAAAGGTTGGTAACGTATTTATAATTTTTTTCGGGCATAACAAAAAACTGAATACAGTTTGCAGCGGTCAATCAGGCTGGCATTACCCTTGCAATGCGTCTTTGAGCATCGCCGAGAAAACACGACGGTTGCAACGCTTTTTTGGCTGAGACTGCCGGTGATGTGTCCGGGAACCGGCTTGCGACGTGTGGCGTTGGGAGGCTGCCCGTAGTGTCCTGTTATGTTCAACATTGCGAAATCTTTTGTGCCATTTTCAATCATAGCTCAGGTGGTCAGTGACTTTGATGCCAATGGAACATACTGGCGTAAGTAGGCGCAAAATCATGGGGGCGGCGCCATTGTCAGGATTCAGGACAAAATTGCCTGTCAATGAGACACTTGTAGGACAAATAGTTTATAAGTTGCTCGACAACATGCGCATGGGAGACATAGTTTTTGCGCGTGCTGATTGATGCGCCTGAAAATCAGTGATATTTTTGGTGCTGTTTGAACTGGGGCGTAAGAATTGCTCCATGGATTAGCTTCGAAAATAGTAAAACGTTTGACTTTAAAGTAATGAAAAGAATTTTGGTAATCGACGATGAAGAGTGGTTGCGGGAAATGATCCAGATGGCGCTACGCCAGAAGGGTTATGAAGTCGTTGAGGCGGAGAATGGCGCTGTGGGCATTGAAAAAGCCCGCAAGATCATTCCCGATCTGATTCTTTGCGACGTCAACATGGAAAAGGTGGACGGTTATCTCACCCTTTCCTCATTGCGCAGCGAACCCTCCACCGCCTCGATTCCGTTTATTCTGATGACCGGATTGGCGGATAACGCGGGTATGCGCCATGGCATGGAGTTGGGCGCGGACGACTACCTGCCCAAGCCTTTTACCATTGATGCGCTTTATGCGGCCGTGGAAACCCGGCTCAAAAAAGCCCAAACGCTGCGCGATGACGCAGAAAAGAAACTGACCGATTTGCGCGATAACATCAGCATGATGCTGCCGCATGAATTGCGCACGCCGCTGAATGGGATTTTGGCCTATGGCGAGATTTTAAGCACGGATGCCAGCTCACTTCCACCCGCTGAAATCGCCGAGATGGGTCAGATCATCCATGAATCAGGTAAACGTCTGGAGCGGTTGATTGAAAACTTTTTGATCTATTCCCAAATCGAGTTGCTGGGGAAAGACCCGCAACGCGCCCTGGCTCTACGCAAGAAGCAAACGCAACTTCCCCGAAAGATTGTGGAAGCGCGTGCCACCCTGCAGGCAGAGACGGTTTCACGCATGGCCGATTTGGGCCTGGATCTAACGGACAAAGCGGTGGCGATTTCCGAGGAATACCTCACCAAGATTGTGGACGAACTGGTCCACAATGCTTTCAAGTTTTCCAAACCGGGCACCCGAGTCACCGTTTCGCTCTTTCCTTCGGATCAGGCATTGACGCTTTCGGTTTCTGATCGTGGTCGCGGGTTGGGCACGGAACATGTCAGCAGGGTGGGCGCGTACATGCAGTTCGATCGGAAATTGCACGAGCAACAGGGCTTGGGGCTGGGATTGATCATTGCCAAACGGCTCACTGAATTACATGGCGGCAGTTTGACCATCCAGAGCGAGGCGGGCGTCGGCGCGACGGTCATTGTCAGGATCCCGCTGGCCCTGGCCGGCGAAAGTGAATCCCTAAACGAACTTCAAAGCGGCAAACGCTGATAAAGCGCCGTCAACATCGGCGTGGCAAAATAAGAAATCAGGAAAACCAGCGCCACACCCGCCACCGGCGCAAAATCCAGCCGGCCCACCCGCAACGGCAACCAGCCCCAGCGCAACGGCACGAGTAAATTCCTGGCCGTTGTATTAATGAAGCTCCAGAGCGGATGATTGCCGAGATAGACGTAGCTGTTCAATAGATGCAGCGCCAGGATGACGGCGATCAAATATTTCCAGGACAGATAGGTTCCCAGTCCGATGACGGCGGCTTCTTCGATAATCTGCGGCCAGGATTTGGCTTTGGGAATGAGCGCAAGATGTGTTAACAACGGATGCAGCAGCAGCCAGCATAGTCCGGCGAGGAAGAGTGGAAGCAGGGACTTGATCGCATTCGGCCAGGGCTCAATCCAACCCAGATGCTGTCGCACCAGTTTTTGCAAAGGGTCGAGATCCGCCACCCGGCGGTTGGCCAGCGAAAGCAGGAGCAGCCACAAATAGAATACGGCGAGGGTGATGCCGAAACTGAGCGCGGAAAACAGGAGCATGCGGCCCAGAAAATCGCTGCGGAACGAAAGGGCGATGGGACCGAGTTGCAAATTGGGCGTCCATTCCATTGCCGGACCGATCTCCCAGTAGAGGAGCGCGCGGATGAACAGCAGTGCGGCCAGGGCGGCCAAAAATTTCCAGCGCTTGGGCCCGGAGGGATCGGCCTTGCGCAATGTGCCCACCAGGGACGCAGCCGAAGTGCGCGCGAGCGGGTCAAAGCGGAGGGAACGCCAGTTCAGCCAGAGCAGGAGACCGGCGAGGTTGAGAATGAAATCTATCGCTGACATTTTTCCCGATTAGACCGCTCCGGCCGCACCTGTGCATTTTCCAACCCATGGCTTGCGCAAACGCAAGCCAAAGCCGGCGACTACATCATCTTCAGCAGAGTATCAGCCATCTCCGACGGCGTGACGGCGATGCCAATACCGGCATCTTTGAATGCTTCAATCTTGGCCGCTGCCGTGCCTTTGCCGCCGCTGACGATTGCGCCGGCATGGCCCATCCGGCGTCCCGGCGGAGCCGTTGCGCCGGCGATGAATCCGGCCACCGGTTTCTTGCAATTCATTTTAATCCACTCAGCCGCCTCTTCCTCGGCGGAGCCGCCAATTTCGCCAATCATGATGATTCCCGTGGTTTCCGGATCATCATTGAACATTTTGATGATATCGAGATGCGAGGTGCCGTTGACCGGGTCGCCACCAATGCCGACGCAGGTGGACTGGCCAACGCCGCGGCAGGTGAGTTGCCAAACCGCTTCATACGTCAAGGTGCCGCTGCGGGAGACGACGCCGATGTTGCCCTTTTTGTGAATGTAGCCGGGAGCGATGCCGATGCGGCATCCGCCGTACGAATCCTTGCCGGTACCCGGAGTCACCACGCCGGGGCAGTTCGGGCCGATGAGACGGGTTTTCTTGCCCTGCATGGCCCGCTTGACCTTCACCATGTCATTTACTGGAATGCCCTCGGTGATGCAAACCACGAGGTCGAGGCCGGCATCCACCGCTTCAAGGATGGCGTCGCCAGCGAAGGGCGGGGGAACAAAGATCGCGGAGATCGTGGCGCCGGTTTGCCGCGCGGCTTCGGCCACAGTGTCAAAGATGGGAACTTGATTTTCGAAGAGCTGCCCGCCTTTGCCGGGAGTAACACCGGCGACCACTTGGGTGCCGTAGGCGAGGCTGAGTTGGGTATGCCGCGCGCCAAAGCTGCCGGTAATGCCCTGAACGAGAATCTTGGATTGGGGTGTAACGAGGATGGCCATGAAAAATTTTGTTTCAGTTCAGATTTCGATTGAGTTACTTCGCGTGCCGCTTATGAATGCAAATCGTATTGCTGTCGGGATCGCTGATGAATGCCATGTGGCAAACGGGCGTTGGAAATGGTTCCATCTTAAATTTGACGCCGTCAGCCCGCAGTTGCGCGATGGCCTCGTCGAAATTTTCAACTTCCAGGCCGACAGAGCAACCATCCGCCCGTGGGTGCCAATCCGGCGCGCCCGCGCCGAGGGTCAGTGTGCCGCTGGCGATGTCATATTCTGTCCATTGCATTCCGCCCGCTTCGCCGACGACGAGGGTGGGTTTCAAGCCGAGCACGCCTTCATAAAACTTTCGCGCCCGCGCCATGTCGGTGACGGGATAACAAGTGAAGGCGATATCGATGATGCGAATTGACATAAAAGAATTATTTAACAGGCCATGTTAATTCTGAAAGAAATGAATTAATTTCCCTTTGCGATTGGTCTTTCAAAGCCGCCGGGTAGGTAATTCGATATTCCACATATTGACGATCATTCGTCAGAAACATCGTTCCCGGTTCAATGAGAAAAATGTAAAGTTCGGACTGACTGTCCGTCGGGAAAGATCCAAATTTATACTGCATTGAAAAGGTCGCCTTTTTGCCATTGAAATGATTATCGTCCTGGACTATTCCAAAAGAATGTTCCGAGATCAAACGGGCATCAGGATGCGATTTGGAAATCTCCGATTTGCGCAATTCAAATTCACGAGCAATCAAAGATTCAGTGACTTGGTTCAAGGGTGGTGCGGGAAGCAGTGAAAAGTTTTTTGCGGCCGGATAAATATACACCGTTGCTGCGATTGGCGTTGAACTGTTGTAACCAACCGAAATGTCCTTGCCTTCCGAATCGTAATTAACTTGGTGGTCAAATCGAAATTGCTCAATTTGCTTCGGGAATGAGAATTTTGAATAGGAATGGACGTATACGATTTTGGAATTGGCCGAAATTCCGTTCTCACGCTGTGCACCAGTTGTTTCGCATCCGCACAGACAGACGCAGAACAACAAAACAACAGCATGTATTAAGGTTCGCATTTACTTTCCAACCGCTTTGACGACCTTCTGCGCGGCATCCGCCATGGAGTCGCCGCTGATGATGGTCAGACCGGATTCGCTAAGCGTTTTTTTGCCGGCCAGGACGTTGTTGCCTTCCAGCCGGACCACGAGCGGGAGTTTGAGGCCGGTCTCGCGGACGGCAGCGACGATGCCCGTGGCAATGACGTTGCAATCCATGATGCCGCCAAAAATATTGACCATGATTCCCTTCACGTTCGGGTCGCTGAGAATGATTTTAAACGCCGCCGTGACTTGGTCCTTGCTCGCGCCACCCCCAACGTCGAGGAAGTTGGCCGGGAGGCCGCCGAAATGCTGGATGATGTCCATGGTCGCCATCGCCAGACCCGCGCCATTGACGAGACAGGCAATGTTGCCGTCGAGCTTG
Source organism: Pedosphaera sp. (assembly GCA_028293325.1). Taxonomy (GTDB): domain Bacteria; phylum Verrucomicrobiota; class Verrucomicrobiia; order Limisphaerales; family Pedosphaeraceae; genus JAQGOT01. The sequence continues at coordinate 12,890 of JAQGPA010000155.1, forward strand.
ATGTAATTGAGATTGAACTTGCTCGCCTCGATTTCCAACGGCGCTTCCTCGGCGAGATCGCGCATCTCCTGAATGTTCTTGTGACGATAGAGGGCGTTGTCATCAAGGCCAATTTTTGCGTCCACGGCGACGAGCGCTTCCTTGCCGTCCGCGCCTTCGATGATGCAAAGCGGATTGATTTCCACCATGGCGGCATCACACTCCCACCAGGTCTTGTAAACACCCAGCAGCAACTTGGCGCCCTGCGCAATCAAATCACCTTTTAGCCCAAGCGCGACGGCAAGCTTCCGTCCCTGGTAAGGCATTATGCCAACCGCCGGATCGATGGTTTCCTTGACAATCTTCTCCGGCGTTTTCTCGGCCACTTCCTCGATGTCCACGCCACCCTCGGTGCTGACCATGATTAACGGACGTGACGTAGCGCGGTCGAGCAACACCGCTAGATAAAGTTCCTTGCGAATGGCCGGCGCGGCGGCGACGAGCAGCTTGCTCACGAGGCGTCCTTCTGGCCCGGTCTGTTTGGTGACCAACACCTGGCCAAGCATGGCTTTGGCCTTTTCGTAAACATCGGCTGCCGTCTTGCAAAGTTTGACGCCGCCCTGGAAACCGCTCTTGAAGGTTCCCTTGCCGCGACCGCCGGCATGGATTTGCGATTTGACCACCACTACTTTCTCGCCTTTGGTAAAAAGTTTTTCGGCGATGGCTTTGGCTTCATCGGCGGTTGTGCAGACATCGCCGGGAGGCACCGCCACGCCATATTGAGCGAGGAGTTGTTTGGCCTGGTATTCGTGAATATTCATCTAAATGAGTTAAAAACTTTTGTTCAATGTTTAAAACGGCTGACACCACCACCGCAATCGGAATTCTTTGCCGCGGAGAACTTTCTCACCGTTGTTCAATGGGCACTACTTTGAGGCCAACCGGTCCGGTGTAAAGACTTTGCGGACGGATGAGCCGGTTGTCCGCGAGTTGTTCGAGCACATGTGCGGTCCAGCCGGCGGTGCGTGAAATGGCAAAAACGGGGGTAAACAGGTCGGTAGGAATGCCCAACGAATAATAAACGGTGGCGGAATAGAAATCGACATTGGCATGCAGGTTCTTCTTTTCCAGCATGATCTCTGCGATGCGGTCGCTCATTTGGATCCACTTCGGTTCGCCAAGCTTGGCGCTCAGCACCTGCGCCATCCGTTTCAGGTGCGGCGCGCGCGGATCCAGCGTCTTGTAAACCCGATGTCCAATGCCCATGATTTTCTTCTTTTGATCCAGGCACTCCTGGACGTAGGCGTCCACTTTATCCAGCGAGCCGATTTCCTGGAGCATCTTGATCACACCTTCATTGGCGCCGCCGTGCAGGGGGCCCTTTAACGTGCCAATGGCCGCGGTGATGGCGGAATACATGTCGCTGAGCGTGGCGATGGTTACGCGCGCGCTGAAGGTGGAGGCGTTCATGCCATGGTCCGCATGCAGCACATAACACAAATCCATGGTCCGCTCCTTTTCCGCGGAGGGTTTTTCACCATCGATCAGATAAAGAAAATTGGCGGCTTCGCCGAGAGTGTGATCCGGTTCGAGCAGGCTCTTGCCCTGGCGGGCCCGATGGAAATAAGCCGTGACAATCGGAATGCGCGCGATCAGGCGAATGGCCTTTTGCCGCTGGGCATCCATCGAATCATCATCACTGGTGCTATCGAAGCAGCCCAACGCGGAGACGGCCGTGCGAATGGCATGCATCGGCGGCGTGTCCTTTGGCAGGGTCTTGATGATTTTGATGACCCCGGCGGGCAGTTCGCGGGCGGCGGCGAGCCGTTCCTTTAACTCGTGCAACTCCTTGCGATTCGGCAGATGATTGTGGTGCAGCAAATGCACCACTTCTTCGAAAGTAACCTTGCCGGCCAATTCATCAATATCGTAGCCGCAATAAATCAGCTTTCCAATGTCACCTTGGACATCGCTCAAGCGGGTGTTGGCGGCGATGATGCCTTCAAGACCTTTGGCCGGGGTGGATGTAACAGGACTGGTCATGAGTGTATAAGCGTTTTGTTTCTAAAATAACCGACTTTTCCCTAGAAAATAAGTGCTAAATCTAGGTAACAGGTCAATGGGCGTCAACGGTTTTCAGTTTTTTTGAATGAGTTTAAAATGGAATGATTTTAATGGCTATTTTGAGCACTTTTAGAGGATGTCCAACCAGGGCTCATTTGGTCATTTCTCTTGAAATCAGGCCGGTGCCTATGCACATTGCGCGGTTATGAAAGCCGCGTTTGCCTTAATTCTGCTCATTGCTTCCGCTTGGGCGGAGCTGCCGGCGTTCGCCCGGGGAGCGTCAGGTAATCTTCCCTCGGTCGAGATGTTTGGCAAGGAGTATGTGCGGTTAAGTGATTGGGCGCGAGCCAACGACTTTGAAGTTCATTGGCTGAAGCGGGATGAAGGCCTGCAATTGACCAATCGTTCCGCCAGGCTGGCCTTTGCACTCGACTCGCATGATTTGCGCGTGGCCGAGATCAATGGGGCTGAGGTTTTTCTGGTCTATCCTGTCGTGTTGCGCAGCGGCTTGGCGTATATTTCCGCGCTGGACTTGAAAACGGCCATCAAGCCGGTGCTTCAGCCGCCGCATAATTGGAGCGGCGCGAAGGTAAAAACCATCGTGATTGATCCGGGACACGGTGGCAATGATCCGGGAAAAGAGGAGGGGTCGCACCAGGAGAAAAAATATACGTTGTTGCTTGCGCAGGAATTGAGCGACCAATTGAAGCGCGCGGGGTTCAATGTGTCGCTGACGCGCATGACGGATACGCGGGTCGAGTTGCCGGAGCGGCCGGACATTGCCCGGCGGCGCGGCGCGGATTTGTTCATCAGCCTCCATTGGAACAGCGTCGAAACCGGCCGTAATGAAGTCAAAGGAGTGGAAACTTATTGCCTGACACCGGCGGGCGCTCCTTCCACCAACGCGCGCGGGGAACTTTTCGGCGCGGGAACCAAGCCCGGCAACCTGAACAATGACCAGAACATGTTTTTGGCGTACTCCGTTCACAAGGCGCTGCTGAAAAATCTCGACGTGGAGGATCATGGAGTACACCGCGGCCGGCTCTCGGTTTTGCGCACGGCGGAGATGCCGGCTATTTTGATTGAAGGCGGATTTATGTCCAATCCTGCGGAAGCAAAAAGAATCTACGATCCCGTCTATCGCAAGCAAATGGCGCGCGCCATTGTGGAAGGTGTGCAGGCTTACAAAGCGACCGTTGAGCAGCCGCGCTGAAATTCAGCAAGTAGCGAGGGCGGCAGCCGATTTTCGATCAGTCCTTGGCTTTGCCGCCACTGCCGCCTTTCCCGCCGCCGGCGGTCAGGATTGTGCCGCTCAAAAAACCGACGCCGAAGAAACCGACGTACATGATGGCGGCGGGCTGAAAAAATGCCTTGGTCAATAGCGGCGGCAGCGCGAGGGAGATTTGCGCCTTGTTATTCATGCCCATCAGCACGAGCAACAGCGCCACGACGATGAGAAAAACAGTCTTAAAAATCAACTTCGCATTCATAATGATGATCTGCCTGACGCTAGGCAATGCCGGGGCAATCGTCAATCAATTGCCGTGAAGCTGGTGCGGTTGCGGATGCCGCCGCCATTTTAAAGTTTGGATTGCGCTTCAGATTTCGATTAGGATGAAACCCTGGAATCACATGAGCATCGCCACCAAAACTGGAGATAAGGGAACCACGGCCCTGATGTACAATCGTCGGGTATCCAAATGCCATCCCCGCGTGGAAGCCTATGGCTGCGTGGATGAATTGAACGCGGCTTTGGGCATGGCGCGCGCCACGGCGGAGCTGGATTTTGTGCGCGAGAATCTGCTGACGATTCAAAAAGACCTCGTGATTCTCATGGGCGAGCTGGCGACGGCTGTAGAGGATTTGCCCCGTTACGCCAAGGATGGCTTTCAATCGGTGACTCCCGGCATGACCGAAAAGTTGGATCAGTTGGTTAAGGAGATCGAGGCGCAGAAGATCATCTACAAAGGATGGGCCACGCCCGGGGCGAGCGTGCATTCCGCGGCCCTGGATATGGCGCGCACCGTTTGCCGCCGCGCAGAACGGCGGGTTTGCATATTGCAGGAGACGGGACAGCTCCAGAACGCTGAAATTATCATTTATTTGAATCGATTGGCGGATTTGCTCTGGCTGTTTGCGCGCTGGGTGGAAACCAAGGCGGAAAAGTGAGCGGGAGCCGCGCCTTGGCCCAATGCGGGTGAGCTTATGACTTCAGCATCATCGCCTTGATTTGTTGTTCCAAATCCTGCGCCCATTTCAGCCGCTTTTTGCTGCGAAATTTTCCCGAGCCGCCGCGTGGACCAATCGGCGCTTCCCAGGATCCCGTGGGACGATTCATCTCCAATACCAGCCGGTAGTGTGTGGTCGCGCCATGCGAGCCTTCGCCGGAAACAAACCGTTCCACTTCGCATGATGAAATGGCCGCGGCCGGGATTCGATAATATTCGCGGTCCCCTTCAAAGAGAACTTCACCCTGTTCCAGGTCGAGGCGCAGGAAGCCGACATCGCTGGCATCTTCCAATTTTAGCTTCCCCCAATTCTCGCGGGGAATGATCTGAACGAAATGAGCCAGGGGGTCGTTGGGGTTGACGAGGAAATTCTGCCGGCGGGCAAACTCGCGCCGGACCACGCCCAACAAATAACGCGTGGCGAAATAATCCGGACGGGTCAGCGTGACAAGGAAGGAGATGATCAAGAACACCGCGCCCAGTCCCAACATAAACAGGCCGGAAAGCTTGGCAACGGATGAAGCTCCACCGGCCGTCGGATATGCCGTGACACCGCCAAAAATCAACAAGGCAAACGAAGCGGCAAACATGAGAAACAGGAACAACACCAGCGCAGTCCCGATAAGTTTGGTCTTGGTGGTTAGCACCTTGCCGGCAAACTGCGGATCCACGGGCCGGATGTCCGCGTACACGAGCGGTTTTTCAGCGGGAACTTCCACCTGCATTTCCTTCAACGCTTCGGCAGCGGTCGTTCCCGTAACGGTTTCAAGGACGGAAAAACGCGGGAGCAGGGCGGCAAGTTCCTCGGGATTAATCCGCGTCTGGCGAATGAGCATCTGGCCTTTGGCGGATTCGAATGCGTCGAACGTGGCGCCCTTGGCATTCTCGGTAACCTGTTTCACCGACATGTAAACCGTGCAATCGGTGGAACGACCGGATTTGAGACTCGGACAATAATCCAGAGCCACGGCGGTATGCGGTGCGGCGGCTTTTGACGGCGAGGTGAACAGCGCTGCGAGAGATTGCACGGCGCCAAGCCGTAGTGCTTCAACGAACGCGGGACCAATTTCCGGTTTGAACCGGGTGGTTTCGCGATTCATCCAGCTCTGACATTTTTCACAGTAAGGTTTGCGGGTTCGGCGAATTCCGCCCATCGAAGAGAACGCAAGCACGCAGGCAAGTTCACCGACAAAAACCACCCAATTCATGACCTTGCTCCGTCCGCTGGGCCGGTCTTCGTCGCGAGGGGAATGCTCGTCCTTGATGACATCCGTTTGCATACGGAAGGCGATGTAAGTCGGCAGAAACTCCACATGGACGGCACTCTCCATGCCAAGGGAATAGACCATGCCGACATAATAGTAGCCAAGATAAAGGGTTAGCCCGGCCAAAACACCGAGCAGACCGGCAACCAGGCGATTGCGACATTGCCCTTTTTGCACAGCCAGCAGAACCATGCCGCCCACCGCCAGCGAAACGATGAGCGGGACGATAAAGATAAAATAAAAACCCCAGAGAAAGAGGAAGAACAGGAGCACCGCCAAGCCGGCGCTGGCGGTCCAGGCCAGCGCGGCCAAGGGAATGAAGCGAACCCAATTAATTTTTCCGCTGGTTTGAAAAGGACTCCGCCCGACCTCGTTTTTTTTGTCCATGGTTTGGAATGGGTTGGAAAAACAGGCTTTCTTTTGCCGGATTTACGGGCGGAAAACAAGTGTAATCATTTGGCGCAGGAAAACCGGGGCAAACCAATTCCGCGGCGAAGCGGCGGAAGGATTACACCAGCAACATCGCGTCGCCGTAACTGAAGAAGCGATATTTCTCGCGCACGGCTTCGGCATAGGCGGAGAGAACCATTTCACGGCCGCCGGTTTCGTTCGGGCGGGCAAAGGCGCTGACCAACATCAAGAGAGTGGAGCGGGGGAGATGAAAATTGGTGAGCAGCGCGTCCACAATTTTAAAAGTGGCGGGAGGATAAATAAAAATGCGCGTGCGTCCGCCGCCCGCAACGAGTTTTCCATCGTGCAGTGCAGCCACACTTTCCAACACGCGCACCGAGGTGGTGCCGACGGCAATGACGCGCCGACCGGCCGATTTGGCTGCATTGATGATGCGCGCAGTTTCATCGCTCAACTCGTATCGCTCTTCATGCATCGTGTGGCCGGCGAGGTCTTCGGATTTCACCGGCGCGAACGTTCCCAACCCGACATGCAAGGTGACGAAGCAGGTTTGCACTCCGCGCGCGCGAATTTCCGAAAGCAACGTTTCGGTGAAATGTAATCCCGCCGTCGGCGCGGCGACTGAGCCGGCCGGCGCCGCGTAAACGGTTTGATACCGAATTTTATCCGCCGCCAAGGCATCCGGATTTTCACGCGTGATGTAGGGCGGCAGCGGAATTTCGCCGAGTGCATCCAGCAGCATAGTGATATTCGTGACGCCGGAAAAACGGAGGCGACGATGGCCTTCCGGATTTGTGTCGATCACGGTGGCGCGTGTCGGCGTCGGTTTTCCGGCGATGTCATGCAGAATAATTTCAGTTCCCACGCGCGCGCGTTTGCCGGGGCGCAACATGACCCACCAATCATTCACGCTGTTTTCCTCGAGCAACAACATTTCAAAATTTCCGCCGGTCCTCGCGTTACTGCCCCGCAGCCGCGCCGGGAGAACGCGCGAGTTGTTCATGACCAGCACATCGCCGGGATGCAAATAATCGAGCAGGTTGCGAAAATGACAGTGAGCAAGTTCTCCGGAATGGCGGTGCAAGACCAGGAGGCGGGATTGGTCACGCTCGGGCGAGGGAGTCTGAGCAATGAGCTCCGGCGGCAAGATAAAATCAAAATCAGCGGTTTGCACTGTAAGATAGAACAAAAACTGTCATAATCAGGTTGTTTGGATAGGCGTTAACGATATTCCTATCACGCTTCTGCAAATTGAGTGAGATTCACGCATTTTTTGCTCCGGCGATGCCGATCCACTCGCAAGTTAGGTAACCGAAACAGCTCCGGTTTCCAAGCGGCCAATTTATTCACAATTATTCACAAGCTGTTGAAATTGTGAATAACTCCGGAATAACATTTTCCCGAGATTAATATTGACAGTAAATGGAGGGAAATGGTTTAAAGTGTGGCGTTGTGTATAACAGTGGGGTGAGGTTTGGCCCGACGTTAGAAAATGCCTAATACGACTACCAACGAATTGATTCATTACCACTCGCTGTTTCGCCACGGAGTTGACGAGAAGCGGCGCGTGCAGATCCCGGCCAAGTGGCGGCCCTCGGCACCGGATGTTGAATTCACTTTGATTCTTTGGCCAAACGGCGCGCAAGCGGATGCCTGTCTGTTGGTGTTGCCGCCGGCGGAGATGAATGCTTTGGCGGACAAAATTCGCGCAATGCCATTTGCCGATTCGAAAGCACAGGCGTTGCGGCGTTTGCTCGGCAGCAAGTCGGCGAATGTGACGCTGGACAAAGCTGGACGCATTTGTCTGCCGGAAGAAATGGCCAAAGCGGTGGGTATTGATAAGGAAGCAGTGTTGGCAGGATTGGTGGACCGGTTCGAGATTTGGAGTCCCGAACGATATGAAACCGTGAGTGCGGTGGACGCGGCCCTGTTACCGGAAGCCTTTAAACTAATTTAATGCTATGAGTCTGGGACGATTTCTCGCGGCGGGAAGAAGTTTAATTGGAATGAAGGAAAACATGAGTCGCTATCAAATGCGGACGGAAAATCTTCTGCCCAAATTTGGTTCGGCAAAAAATCCTTTTGGCACAACGAGTACACCGAGCACAACGCCAGTTCCGGAAGTGAAAAAAAAGGAACCGGTGAAAGCTCCGGAAATTACGCCCGAGTTGCCGAAAGTCGAACCAGCCAAACCGGTGACCCATTCACTTTTTGATCCGCAACAAGCCTTCGCCTCCTTGCGCGTTGCACCAGCCGCCATCGTGAAAGCAGTCGCACCGCTCCCAATGGAGCCGGTCATTGCTGAACCCGCGCGTGTCGAGCCACCGGTTGCGCGGGAAGTTCCAGTTCCAGCCCGGAAACGGCTGCCATTGGCGACGTGGGCAAAAAAATTGAATCCGCTGGCCTATCTGCCTGCACGGAAAGCCAGCGCCCAGCCGGTCCGGACGCGTGTGGCACGGACACCGGTGCAGACGGAACTTTCGCTCGAACGCGTGAAGGTGATCCGGAACGATTTGACCGAGGCGGACCTGGAAGTGATTCAGGCGCGCCCGGTGCCGGCAGTGAAATTGCCGCAGTCCGCGCCGCCAGCACCATCAGCGCCCCAGGCGGGACCGGTGAGTGCGGAAGAGCCAACGGCCTGGGGCCGGTTGACGTCACGATTTTTCGGCGCGGAACAAACGCAAATTCGCTAACGAACCCATGCACAGTGCCAAATTACAACCACAATCCAGTGATGGTGGCGGAGGCTCTGGACGCGTTAAAAGTGCGGCCGGGCGGTCGGTACGCCGACGGGACGCTCGGTGGGGCTGGACACGCGGCAGCCATCCTAGCCGCGAGTGCGCCTATTGGATTGTTGTTTGGATGCGATCGCGATGGCGCCGCGGTTGAGGCGGCGCAGCGGCGGCTGGCGGAGTTCGCCGGACGGTTCGAGGTGCGACGCGGGAATTTTGCAGAGCTGGTAGAGATGGTGGAGCCGGAGAGTTGTGACGGGGTGTTGTTGGACTTGGGCGTGAGTTCGCCGCAATTGGATTCGCCGGAACGCGGATTCAGTTTCCAGCAGGACGGTCCGCTGGACATGCGGATGGATGCGCGCCAGGAACTGACCGCCGCGGATTTGGTGAACGGTTTGGATGCGGATGAGCTGGCGAAGATTTTTTGGGAATTGGGCGATGAACCGCAGTCGCGGCGATTCGCGCGGGCGATCGAGCAGGACCGGCGGCAGCGGCCGTTCCAGACGACGGCCCAATTGGCCGGGTTGATCGAGCGGCTGGCGCCGCGGCACGGGAAGAAGAGTCATCCGGCCACGCGCGTGTTTCAGGCGTTGCGGATGGCGGTGAACGATGAACTGGGTTCACTGGAACGCGGATTGGCCGGGGCCTTGCAGATTTTGAAGCCGTGCGGCCGGCTGGCGGTGATCACGTTCCATTCGTTGGAAGACCGCCGGGTGAAGGAATTCGGGCGCAAACGGGCGCGGGATTACACCTTCCCGGGGGAAGTGGATGTGCCGGAGTTGCGGCAGCCCCGCAAACCGGAGTTGCAATGGGTACAGCGCAAGGCGGTGACGCCGGGCGCGACGGAACTGGCGGCGAATCCGCGGAGTCGGAGCGCCCAGTTGCGGGTAATGGAAAAATTTTAGCATGGCACGTAATCGGAAAAATCAGTCGGCAGCCATTCGTTTCGGGCCCGCGCTCAAGGCGTTCCTGATGTGCTCCGGCATTGTGATCTGCTGCATCGGGTATGTGTGGCAGAAGCAACAGATTTACGAATTGAGCCGGCAGATGAAGAGCCGTGAGGTCCGGGTGTCACTTTTGCGGGAACAGAACGACAAGCTCAGGAATCAACTGGGGACGATGCTCATGCCCCAGCATCTGGAAGAGCGGGTGCGGGAATTAAAACTGGGATTGGTGCCGCCGCAACCCGGCCAGGTCTGGCGCCTGCCGGAACCGCAGATCGTTCAGTCGTCCCCCCCGCGCGAGCAGCAATACGCGGCGGAGCAGACGCCGGGGTTAGCGACGCCCTAAGAATTTTTACCGCCGCCCGTGACGCCGTCGGATGAGGAACCGATCGGCACGGGCGGTTGGTAAATCCAATCAGAATGGTAAAGAAACTGCAATATCGAAGGCTGCTGATGCTCGCGCTGTTACTGGGCGCCGCGTTTGCCGGACTGGGCTATCGCCTGGTTGATTTGCAGGTATTGCAGCACGAGGATTTGAGCAACCAGGCGCTGAAGCTCACGCAACATCTTTACCAACTTGAACCGCGCCGTGGGGACATCCTGGACATCAGGGGCAATCTGCTCGCGACCAGCATATTCGTCAAAACCGTCTGTGCCGATCCGGCCATGATTGGAAATCGCCAGGCGGAAGTGGCGCACGCGCTCGCACCGTTGTTGCAGGTCAACGAAGCCGCCCTGGCCCAACGTTTGGTGCCGCGCACGCGGCAGAACGAAAAGGGAGAGACGCTGACGAACAACTACGTGGTGCTCAAACGCAAAGTTTCCTTTGAAACCTGGCAAAAGGTCAACTTCACGATGACCAACCTGACCTTCAACGTGAATGAAAAGGCGCTCAACAAGAAGGAAGCCGCATTCTACCAGAATTTGCGCACGAAAGCCATTTTTGCCGACCCGGTCGATGACCAGTTGCGCAGCTATCCCGGACAAACCCTCGCGGCACACGTTTTGGGTTACATGGGCGTTCGCGACTCCGGCGAAAGCGTGGGCTCGGATGGCATTGAACGCACCTGGGAAAACAAATTAAAAGGTGTGCGGGGTTGGCGTTGGAGCGAGCGTGACCGGCGGCAGCAGGAGATTGTCGCGTTGCGCGGGCAGGATGTGGAAGCGCACGACGGGTTGACGGTGGCGCTCACCATTGACTCTTTTCTGCAACACGTTTTGGAAACCTCGCTCGCGGAGGCAATGCAAAAAGAATCCCCGATCAGCATCTCGGGCATCATTCTCCGTCCGCGCACGGGCGAGATTCTGGCCATGGCCGTGCTGCCGAACTTTGATCCCAACAATCCCGGCGGTTCGGAAGACGCGCGCCGTAACCGGTTGATTGCGGATGTACATGAACCCGGTTCGACGTTCAAGATCGTCGTCGTTTCCGGAGCGTTAAATGATCAATTGATCACGTTGAACGACCAATTTGATTGTGAGCGTGGACACTTTCCTTTTGCGGGCAGAGTGCTGCACGATCATGCGCCGTACGGAATTCTTTCAACTGAATCCATCATCACCAAGTCCTCAAATATAGGCGCGGCGAAGATTGGCATTCGCATGGGCGAAAACCGCCTGTATCAATACATGCAGGACTTTGGCTTTGGCGCCGGCACCGGCATCCTGCTCCCGGGCGAAGTTTCCGGCATTCTGCATCCGGTTAAGAGCTGGACAAAGGTTTCGATCGCGCAAATTCCGATGGGGCAGGGGGTGGCGGCGACTTCGCTCCAAATGACGATGGCCATGTGCGCGATTGCGAACAGGGGGATGCTCATGCATCCGATGCTGGTCGATCATTTGCAGGATGAAGACGGGAATGTGGTGGCACGATACGCACCGGAGCGGGTCCGGCAGGTGATCAGTGAAGACACCGCGCGGGAGATGGTGGATGCGTTGAAGACGGTGGTCACCACGAATGGGACGGCGCCCAAGGCCGCGTTGGAGCATTACACGGTTGCGGGCAAAACCGGCACCGCGCAGAAACCGCCTTATCAATCGAATAAATTTTACGCGTCGTTCATCGGTTTTTTCCCGGCGGACAATCCGCAAGTCTGCATTTACGTGTCGATGGATGAACCGAAAGGCGATCTGCATCAAGGCGGCCAGATTGCGGCGCCGGTGTTCAAGCAGATTGCGGAACAGGCGGCGAACTACCTGAACATCCGTCCGGACAAAGACGGCGAGCAGGTGTTCCCGCAACTGGCGGCCGCCACCGATGCGGACCAACCGGTGAAAACAATCGTCGCGCGCGCGCCATGAAGAAGCGGGCGGGATGGAGCCAAACCGGCGATGGGGCCGGGGCCGCATAATGGATTTTCGTTCTTTGAAATTTGTCGCCAGTGCCTGTGCCGGCGAACAGTTGTGTGGTTCACCAGAACTGCGGGTAAATAGTGTGTGTTCTGATTCGCGGCAGGCACAGGCTGGCGACTTGTTCTTTGCGCTGGCTGGCGAGCGGTTCGACGGCCACGAGTTCGTGCTGGAAGTGGCCAAAAAGGGCGTGGCCGCCCTGGTGTTGGATCGGGCAAGAGTGCCCGATGGTTTGAGTGGCTGTGCGGTCATTGCCGTGGAAAATCCGCGACAGGCGTTGGGCAGATTGGCGGCGCGCTATCGGGCCGACTTTGATTTGCCGATGATTGCGGTGGGCGGTTCCAATGGGAAGACGACCACAAAGGAACTCGTGGCAGCCGTGTTGCGGCAGAAGTTTAAAACGCTCTGGAGCGAAGCGAGTTTTAATAACGACATTGGCGTGCCGCTGACACTCCTGAAGTTGGCGCCGACGCAACAGGCGGCGGTGCTGGAAGTGGGAACGAACCATCCCGGCGAGCTGGCGCCGCTGGTGCGGATGATACAGCCAAAGTTTGGCATCATTACCAACATTGGCCGGGAACATTTGGAATTTTTTGGTGACCTTGCCGGCGTGGCTGGCGAGGAAGGCTGGTTGGCCGAGTTGCTGCCAGTCGATGGAATGCTCTTTGTCAACGGTGACAGTGAATGGACGGAGCCATTGGCCCGACGCAGTCGCGCAACCGTGGTGCGGGTGGGACTGGCGGAGCGGAACGATTGGCGGGCCGACGACATGAAAATGGATCCTGAAGGCGTCACGTTTCAAGTGCGGGCACCCAGGCCGGAGTTTGGCGGCGAATACCGGATCAATTTGTTGGGCCGGCACCAGGTGGTCAATGCGCTTTTCGCCATTGCGGCGGGAGCGGAGCTGGGATTGTCAGCGGCGGAAATTCGGCGCGGTTTAAATGAATGTAAATCGGCAAAAATGCGGCTGCAATCGTGGAATTGGAACGGCGTATGCGTGCTTGATGATACTTATAACGCGAATGCCGATTCAATGCTGGCAGCCTTGCAGACATTGCAGGAATTGAGTTGCTCAGGACGTCGCGTGGCGGTGCTGGGTGACATGGGCGAGTTGGGTGACCACGCTGCGGCAGCGCACGAAGAAGTTGGGCGCAAAGCCGCCCAAATTGGCGCCGACCAATTATTTGTTGTTGGAAAGATGGCTGGAATAACGGCGCAAGCGGCGCGGGAAGCCGGAATGAAAGCGGTCGTGGAATTTGCCGACGTGCCAGCGGCAGCCGAAGCCGTTAAACGCTTTTTGAAGTCGGGTGATCTGGTTTTGTTGAAGGCCTCGCGGTCCGCCCGGCTGGAACGGATAGGCGAGGCGTTGCGGGCAGAGTCAGTGACCAGGAAAGTCTGAATGTTTTATTATTTAAGCCAATATTTGATGGATCATGCGGCCGGAACAGCTTGGGAATCAAGATTATCAGGGCTGCGCCTGTTTCACTACATCACATTTAGAAGTGCTGGAGCGGCGGTCACGGCCTTGTTGTTCAGTCTTTGGCTTGGGCCAAAAGTGATTGCCTGGCTGAAAGAACTGAGTTTCGGGCAGAATTATCGCGACCGGGCTGAAGTGGCGGGAAATTTGACGGGGCGCGAACCGCGCAAAATGGGCACGCCGACCATGGGTGGCCTGATGATCGTGGTTACGTTATACGTAACGACTTTACTTTGGGCGCAATGGAATCCATTGGTGTTGTTGGTCTTGTTAACGGTCCTGGTTCTTTCGGGCCTCGGTTTTTACGATGATTACACCAAGATCAGCAAGGCCAATAGTGGCGGGGCGAAGTCGCATATAAAAGTCTGGGTCCAGATAGGCTTGTCGCTGTTTATCGGGGTGTATCTGTGGCGGTTGCCGACGACCAGCAAGTTGATCACGGACGTCATGGTGCCGTTCTATAAGTATCCCGTGATTAGCGGCATGGGCGGGGCGGGGCTGGCTTTGACGATGCTGACCATCGTGGGCAGCTCGAATGCGGTGAATCTGACGGATGGATTGGACGGACTGGCAATCGGCTGCACACTGATTGTCTCATTTGTGTTTGTAATTTTGACATATTTGGCGGGCAACTTGAAAGCGGCCGCCTATTTGCAAATTCCCCACGTCTCAGGCGCGGGGGAATTGACGGTTTTTTGCGCGGCACTGGTCGGGGGTGGCATGGGCTTTCTCTGGTTCAATTGCCATCCCGCAATGGTGTTCATGGGCGATACCGGGTCGCTGGCTCTGGGCGGGGCGCTGGGAACAATCGCCGTTTTGATTCATCAACCGCTGGTGTTGGTGATCGCGGGCGGGGTGTTCGTCATCGAAGCCGGATCCGTCATTCTGCAAACGAGCTATTTCCGTTTTACACGGCGTCGTTACGGGACCGGACGCCGGGTGTTTTTGATGGCGCCCATCCATCATCATTTTGAAAAAAAGGGCTGGCATGAGTCCCAGGTAGTGATGCGGTTTTATATTTTATGCGTTTTGTGCGCCGTGGTGGCGCTGAGTAGTTTAAAGATCCGGTAAACAATCGGAATTTGCTGATGTACGAATTGGAAAACAAACAGGTTTTAGTGATTGGCCTTGGGGCGCGTGGCCGGGCGGCTTGCGAATTGTTGCGCGGCAGCGGCGCGAACGTCATGGCGGTGGACGAGGCCGACACGGAAGAGTTGCGCGCGGAAGCCGGCCGGTTGCGGCCGCTGGGCGTGGAAGTCGAACTGGGCGCAACCGTCGCGCCCAACCGGCAGTTTAGTCTGGCAGTGGTGAGCCCCGCAGTGCCGGGCAACACCGCCATGGTGCTGGAGATGCGGCAGCGGAAAGTGCCGCTGATTGGAGAATTTGAACTTGGCTTTCAGCAGGCGAAATGCCTGAGCATTGCCGTGGCCGGGACCAATGGCAAAGGCACCACGGCTGAACTGATTGAGCATTTGCTCGCGCATAATCATCGGAAAATCGAATTATGCGGGCATGGTTCGCGTCCGGTCTGCTCGGTGGCGCTGGAAACCAAGGAGCTCGATTTTCTGGTGTTGCAGGTCAACTCCTTTCAATTGGAGACCACCCAGTTTTTCCGGCCTGCCGTGGCCGTCCTGATGAACCTGGCGCCTGACCATCTTGATCGTTATGCCAGCCATGCCGATTATGTGCGCGCGAACGCCCGGTTGTTCCAGAATCAGCAACCCTTTGACTGGGCCATTGTGCAAAGCGAAGCGCTGGCGCAATTGCGCTCACTGGATTTGCCGATGCCTTCCAAGGTGATCACCTTTAGCGCCAATAACCGGCGCGCGGATATATATATGGAGCGCGGCCTGATCATGAGCCGCCTGCCGGACTGGTCCTGGCCTTTGTTGAATTTGGACGAGTGCCAGTTGCAGGGATCGCACAACGCCGAGAACCTGATGGCGGCGCTGGCGGTTGGGCACGTCCTGCGCCTGCCGCTGGACGCGATGGTCAGCGTGCTGAAAGCCGAGCGGCCGGGGCCGCACCGTTTTGAGCGGGTCGCCGAGCTCAACGGCGTTCAATTTATCAATGATTCCAAGGCCACCAATGTGGATGCCCTGCAAAAGGCGCTCCTTTCCCTGCCGGGCACGGGCGGTGAGCCGAACGTGTGGTTGATTGCCGGCGGCAAGGACAAAGGGCTTGAATATTATGATGTCGGCCCGCTTCTTTCGCAACGCGTGAAAGGGGCCTTTCTCATCGGCGAAGCGCGCGAGAAAATTCGTGCGGCCTGGAGCCTCTTTACTCCTTGCACCGCGGTGAGTTCATTGTTAGAAGCTGTCTCAGTAGCGGCGAAAAATGCGGTGTCCGGCGATGTGATTTTATTTTCACCAGCCTGCTCGAGCTTTGACCAATTTCGAAACTATCAACACCGGGGTGAAGTGTTTCGACAAGCGGTCAACGAACTGACGACCCCCACCCGTAGTGGCAGTGTCGAAAGTCACCCCAACGCGCCAGCGGTGAATACGGACAAATTGCAGTCAATTGAAACAAAAAATAAATAAATTTTAGATTTGCTTCGGGTTTTTTTGAGGAAAAACCCCGGAGCGAAAAAACCAAAAAATAACTACCACCTCACATGAAAGGACGCTAATCGCGCCACAAAGATAAATGAACAACTCGAATCCCATCATTCCACAGGGCTCCGCATTGGAGCAAAAAAACAAGGGACGCACCCGCGTCAAGGTTGCCGTATTTTGCGTGCTCGCATTTCACGGCGTGCTGCTCGGCGGCATGCTGATTGCCGGCTGCAAGCGTGAGGAAACCACTCCGCCTGCAACACAGACTGACACCGGATTACCTTCGATGGACACCAACAGTCTGCCGAACATGGATACGAACCTGCCGACTCCGCCATCCGGTGGCGGCACATCCAATACGGCGGCGGTTCCGCCTTATGTGCCGCCCGCGCCGCCTGTGGTGCCTACACCGGCTGGAACGGAATACGTCGTGGCCCACGGCGATTCATTCTACACGATTGGCAAGAAGTTCGGTGTGTCGATAAAAGCCATTCAGGCGGCCAATCCGACCATGGTCCCCACCAAATTAAAGGCCGGCGATAAGCTGCAGATTCCTGCCGCCGGAGTATCGGCAGCGGGTGTGACACCAACCCCGGGCAGCGGTGCCACCATGTCGGCCGCACCGGATACCAGTGACGTGTATGTCGTGAAGTCCGGCGATTCGTTGACCAAGATTGCCAAGGAACATGGCACGACTGTGAAAGCCATCCGTGCCGCGAATGACTTGAAGACGGATAAAATCAAGGTTTCGCAGCATTTGAAGTTGCCAGCCAAGGCCGCGGTTGCGCCAGTGGTGGAACCCGCGCCGGCGCCGGCTACGATGCCGACGATAACTCCGTTGCCGTCCGCATCTGCACCTGCTCATTAAGTTGGTTTAAGTCGGACGCTGGATTACCTCACCCCGGCGTCCGACAAACATTGTTGATGAAGTTAGCCACCACCACGTTGGTGTTTTGTGTCACCGCCCTGCTCGCGCTGGGTATTGTGATGCTTTACAGCTCGAGCATGGTGGACAAGGGGATGCATTATTTGACGATGCAACTCCTGTGGTGCGCCGTCGGATTGGCGAGCGCCGTGGCAGCAGCAAGTCTCGATTACCGCCTGCTCAAAAAAGCGGCCTGGCCCTTGTTTGGGGTGGCAGTGATTCTGTTGGTGTTGGTTTTGATTCCGCACATCGGTCTCAAGATGAACGGCGCCCGGCGGTGGTTCCGGTTGCCGATTGGCACGTTTCAACCCTCGGAACTGGGCAAGATTGCGTTGATCATGGCGGTCGCCTGGTATGGGGACCATTATCAACGGCAGATGGGCACCTGGCAGAAGGGAATTATGATACCGGGCGCTTTTGTCGGGCTGGTGCTGGCTTTGATTTTTGTGGAGCCGGACCGCGGCACCACCATTCTCATGGGAGGCGTTGTTGGGTCGATGCTGTTAATTGCGGGTGTGCGCTGGAAATTGATCATTCCGCCAGCGGTGGCCGGGGTTATTTTTTTGGCAATTTCAATTTTCAATGATCCCGTGCGCAGCAAACGCATTTTTGCCTGGCTGCATCCGGAGGAGCACAAAATGGACATCGGTCTCCAGGCCAAACAGGCGATGTTGGCATTTGGGTCCGGCGGCTGGACCGGCCTGGGTTTGGGGAACAGTCGCCAGAAACTGGGTTATCTCCCGTTTCACAATACGGACTTCATTCTGCCCATCATCGGTGAAGAACTGGGGTTGGTCGCCACGTTATTCGTCATCATCGCCTTCCTGCTGGTGGTGATGTGCGGGTTTTATATTGCCGCCCATGCCAGCGATACGTTTGGTTTGCTGCTGGGTGTCGGGATTACACTTTTGATTGGCTTGCAGGCCGGAATCAATATCGGCGTAGTCACCAACATGCTGCCGAACAAAGGCCTGCCATTGCCCTTTATTAGTTACGGGGGCTCCAATCTTTTGATGATGCTGATCTGCGTTGGTTTGTTGGTCAGCATCGCCCGTAAAGCACGCGTCACGGCACCGTCCGCCGGCGCCGCACTGGAACCGGAAGGGATTCCTTCACCCCAATTTTCCTGATGCAACCGCCAACGTCAACGCCCCGGGTCGCCATCGCATGCGGTGGAACCGGTGGCCACCTGTTTCCCGGCCTGGCGGTCGCGGAGCAATTGCGGCAGCGGGGTTGTTCGGTCACGTTGCTGATTTCGCCCAAGGAAGTGGACCAACAAGCGGTCCAAATTGCAACCGGGGTGCAGGTGGCCACACTCCCGGCGGTGGGTTTAAGCCGAGGTGGAGGGTTCGCCTTCGCGCGCGGCTTCGCGCAATCCTATCTTGCCGCCCGCAGGCTCTTTTCCGCGGAACCCCCGGAAGCGGTGCTGGCCATGGGCGGTTTCACCAGTGCGCCGCCGATTCTGGTCGGCAAGTCTTTTCGCGCAGCCACGTTTTTGCATGAGTCGAACACGATTCCCGGTCGGGCGAACCGGTGGCTGTCCCGCGTGACGAGCCAGGCTTTTGTCGGTTTCTCTGAGGCCGCCGCCCGGTTGCATACGCGACAGGTGAAAGTGACCGGCACGCCGGTGCGTCCGCAATTTCAGCCGGGCGAAGTTGCCGCGCGTCGGCAGGCATTGGGTTTGGATCCTGAAAGACCGGTGTTGTTGGTGACCGGCGGCAGCCAGGGAGCGAGTGGCTTGAATAGTTTGGTCATCCAAACCTTGCCATTGCTGGCCATGCTGGCGCCGGAATTGCAGTTGTTTCACCTGACCGGTCCCAATGACGTCGAAAAAGTGAGGGCGGCCTGTGCTACGCACAAAATCAAGGCCGTGGTCCGGCCATTTTTTGGGGAAATGCATCTGGCTTTGGGAGCGGCGACGGCCGTCATCAGCCGCGCGGGCGCTTCGTCTTTGGCGGAATTGGCGGCGATGCGGCTGCCCTCGATTCTCATTCCCTTTCCCGCCGCGACGGACAACCATCAATATTTTAATGCGCTGGCCTTTGAGAAGACCGGCGCAGCGCGATTGTTGGAGCAAAAGAATGCCACGCCGGAGATTTTGGCCACCTGGGTGGTTGAATTGGTGGAGAATGTAACTGTTCGAAGCAATATGCAGGCGTCGCTGATGCCTTGGCACTCTCCGCGAGCTGCCGAACAGATTGCGGACAGTATTATGCAAGCCGTAGTGGACCGCCGCCGTGTCACCGGCAGGGTGGCCGTGCCATCTCCTCCGAGCATTCAGCATCGTCAATCTCTCATCACGTGAAGCAATTGAGTCCAACACCAGGTTCTTCAGTCCAAGGCGGGAAACCGCTGTCGGAAGCGGCGCGCCTGCGCAAGGAACAAATGCTGGCGGAATTGAAATCGAAACTTTCCAGCGTCAGCGTGCTGCGAGCGGACGAACCGTTGGCCAAACGCACCACTTTGCGGGTGGGTGGCAGCGCGGATATTTATGTGGAGCCGGCCTCGGAGGCAGACCTTGGGTTTGTCCTGCAATGGTGCGGGCAGCGCTCGGTGCCGTTCGTGGTGCTGGGGCGGGGTTCGAATTTATTGATCCGGGATGGCGGCATTCGCGGGGTGGTGATTTGCCTGGCCCAACCGCATTTCAGCCGGGTTGAAATCAGCAGTTACCGCATTTATTGCGGGGCCGGAGCCAAATTGAAGCAGGTGGCCATGGATGCGAAGCGGGAAAATCTGACCGGGTTGGAATTCCTCGAAGGCATTCCCGGCACGGTTGGGGGCGCTTTACGCATGAACGCCGGGGCCATGGGCAGCTGGACGTTCGATGTGGTGGAATCCATCCGCTACATGGATTATGCCGGTCAGGCGCACGAGCAGGAGGCTCAGGAAATCAAAGTCGAATACCGCTGTTGTCCGCTGTTGAAGGACCATATTGCGCTGGGCGCCGTGCTTAAGGGGCATCCGGCATCGCGTGAAGTGGTGGAGAAGCGGATGAAGGCTTTCAATGAAAAGCGCTGGGAATCGCAGCCCGCGGCGCCGAGCGCCGGATGCATTTTTAAGAATCCGACCACCATTCCCGCGGGAAAGCTCATCGATGAGCTGGGTTTGAAGGGAACGCGGGTGGGCGATGCGGTGGTTTCGCAGGAGCATGGGAATTTTATCATCAACGACGGAAAGGCGACGGCGCGGGACGTTTTGGAATTGATGGCGGTGATTCGCAAGCGGGTAAAGGACGAGCGGGGAATCGAGTTGGAAACAGAAGTTGAAATTATTGGAGAGTGATTCGGAAGTGCGGTGTGCGGATAAGGACTGGCGATGACGATGAGTCGGGAAATTTTCACGAAAAGAACGAAAGCATTTGCCTTGAAGGCAAATGATTTGGTTGAATCGTTTTCGTACACGAAACCAGTGCGTCCTCCGAGCCATCCGCAATAGAGCCATGAAACCAACGCAGCTAAACATCACGGTGATGCTGGGCGGGCCTTCGGCGGAACGGGAGGTTTCGTTGCGTTCCGGTGCGGCGGTGGCAAAGGCGTTGCGTTCGCTGGGCCATGAGGTCCATGAGCTTGATCCCAAGAGTGGATCGTGGTCGCTGCCGGCGGGGACCGACGCGGTGTTTCTGGCGTTGCACGGCACGTATGGTGAAGATGGCACGGTGCAGCGGCAACTTGACGAGTTGGGCGTGCCGTACACGGGCTGCGATGCAGATTCCAGCCGGCTGGCGTTCGATAAATTTTTGACGAAGCAGAAATGCGTGGCCGTGGGCGTGCCAACGGCGCGGTTCACGGTGTTTGATTCGCCGACGGCGATTTGGCCGATGGGTTGGCAGCCGCCGGTGGTGTTGAAGCCGGTCCGGCAGGGTTCCAGTGTGGGCCTGCAATTTGTGGATCGGGTGGCCGACTGGCGGGAAGCGTTGGCGGAGGCGCTCCGTTACGATTCCCAGGTCTTGATGGAAGAAAAGATTTTAGGGCGGGAGACGACGGTGGGCATTTTGGCTGGTGAAGCACTGCCGGTGGTGGAAGTGCGGCCCAAGTCCGGCTCCTATGATTACCAGAACAAGTACACGCCGGGGGCGACGGAGTATTTTTGCCCGGCTGATTTTGATGAAGCGACGACCGGGCGGATCCAGGCGGCAGCGTTGGCAGCTTTTAAGTCGATTGGCGGGCGGGATTACTCACGAGTGGATGTGATGGTGCGGGCAAACGGGGAACCGGTGGTGTTGGAAGTCAACACATTGCCCGGGATGACGGAAACAAGTTTATTGCCCAAGGCAGCGGCGGCGGCAGGGATTAGTTTCCCCGAATTGTGCCAGAAGATGGTGGAGATGGCGTTGCAGCGCGCACCCGCACAAACGGGAAATGGGAAAGCATGAGTTGGTTTAATCGCAATACAAAGAATCGACGGCTGGGACGCGAGCATGTGCTCGACGTCAAGCTGCGGTCCGACCAGGTGCGCGCCTCGCGCATGCGTTTGGCGGCGATTGCGCTGGGCCTGGCCTTTGGCACAATATTTTGTTTTTACCTGGTTTGGCGTTCCGGAGAATGGGCGATGAACCAGTTGGTGTATGAGAACAAGGCGTTTTCGATTCAAGACATCGATGTGCAGACGGACGGCATTATTGCGCCGGCGCAATTGCGTCGCTGGGCGGGGGTGAAGCCGGGCGAGAATTTGCTGGCGTTGGATCTGGCCCGGGTAAAGCGGGACCTGGAAATGGTCTCGCTGGTGCGTTCGGTGGCGGTGGAGCGGGTATTGCCGCATACGCTCCGGTTGCGCGTTTCCGAGCGGGACCCGCTGGCGCGGATTTTTGTGACGCAAGTTGCCGCCAACGGCAGTTTGCAGACCACGGTTTTGCACATGGACGAAGAAGGGTATGTGATGGCGCTGCTGGAGCCGCAACAGCAGGCGGTACCGACCATTGAAAGCAATAATGAACTGCCGGAAATTGTTGGCATTGCTCCCAATCTGCCGGCCCCGGGACGGCGGGTGGATTCGCAACAGGCGCGCTCCGCGTTGCAACTCCTGGTGGCATTTGAACACTCACCGATGGCCAACGTGCTCGAATTGCGGCGGGTGGATGTTTCCTCGCCGGAGGTGCTGCAGGTGACAACCAGCGAGGGCAGCACAGTTACCTTTGCCGTGCAGGATTTGGAGCGTCAATTGCGGCGCTGGCATGATATTTATGATCTCGGCCAAAAGTTGAACAAGGCGGTCGCTTCGCTCGATCTCTCGGTGCCGAATAATATTCCGGCCCGGATGGTGGACGCGAGCACGGTGCCGCCGGGCAATCCCAAAGTCAAAAACCAACAACGCAACCGGAAACGAAATGTTTGACCCAGCCTCCCTAATCGTCGGCTTGGAAATTGGCACGTCCAAGATTTGCGCCGCAGTGGGCGAAGTCAATGCCGCCGGCGCGCTCAACCTGATCGGGTTGGGACAGGCGCGGTCGCGCGGGGTGCGCAAGGGCGAGATCGCCGATGCACCGCTGGCAGAGGAGGATGTGCGCAATGCCATTGTGGAAGCCGAACAGATGGCGGACGTGGAGATTCGCAGCGTTTATCTCGGTGTTTCGGGTGGCCATATCCGGGGCTTTAATAATCGCGGGGTGCATCCGGTGGTTTCCGCGGACCGGGAGATTGCCGAGGACGACGTTCAGGATGTCATCAAGAACGCCAAGGCGATCAATCTGCCGGCGCAAAATCACGTGTTGCATGCGATTCGCCAACATTTTCATGTGGACGGCCAGGATGGGATCGTAAATCCAGTTGGCATGTTCGGGGCGCGCGTTGAGGTTGATGTGCATGTGGTGCACGGGAATTTCAATCGGTTGCAGAATCCCATTCGCGCGGTGAAGGGGCTGCAACTGGAGGTGGAGGCGATTGTTTTCAACGGACTCGCATCTTCGCTGGCGTTGCTGACCAACGAACAAAAGGAAATGGGCGCGTTGGTCATTGATTTGGGCGGCGGCACCACGAACTTTGCGGTGTATGCGGATGGCATCATCAAACACACGGGCGTGCTGGCGGTCGGCGGCGACCATGTATCGAACGATCTGGCGTATGGTTTGAAGGTGCCGCTGGGCCGCGCGGAACAGCTCAAGATTGAGCACGGCTCGGCACTGGTGGAGGAAGCAATCAAGGGCCAAACCGTGACCATCGCCAATGAGCACGGATTGCCGGTAAAAACGGTAAACCTAGAGCATCTGCGCCGCGTGATGGCCTTGCGTCTGGAGGAAATTTTTCAATTAATCGAGCAGGATATTGCCCGGGCGGGGTTGATGGATTATCTGCGTTCCGGAGTGTTCATTTGCGGCGGCGGCGCGCGCATACCGGATATTCAAAAGCTGGCCGAGAAAGTGTTTCAACTGCCCGCCTCGCTGGGCAAGGCCAATTCCATCAATGGCATCAAGTCGGCGCTGGACCAGCCGGAATTTGCCACGGCGATTGGTTTGGTAAAGTTCGGCTCCTTCCAGCAGAAAAAGCGGAACGGCGGATTTTTTGGAGACGGGTTGAAGAAAACCATTTCGGAGATATTTAATCGGAAGTAACGCTATTGCGGATACAATGGCAAAGGGCTGCGAACAAACGTTCGCCGGCTGGCAGTAATCAGAAGCAACACTAACGGTTATGGAACCTGATAAAAACCGGACGCCGGAGAGCGGCGCGTTGGGGAAGAAATTTACACTCAAAGTCTTTGGTGTCGGCGGCGCCGGCGGGAACGCCATTGATTACATGGCGCGGCAGGACTTTGACGGGGTGAATTTTGTGGCCATCAATACCGACGCGCAGGCGTTGTTGAATCTGGGCGTGGCCGAGCGCCTGACGCTGGGTGCGAAGCTTACCCGCGGCCTGGGCACCGGCGGCGATCCGGATCTGGGCCGTGCGGCGGCGGAGGAGGATGTGGAAAAAATTCGCGCGCTGTGCGCGGGTGCGGATGTTATTTGCGTCGTGGCGGGAATGGGTGGCGGCACGGGTACCGGGGCGGGACCGGTGGTGGCAAGATTGGCGAAGGAAACCGGCGCGTTGGTAATGGGAATCGTCACGCTGCCGTTTGAATTTGAAGGGATGCGGCGTCAGCGGCAGGCGCAACTGGGATTGCGCGATTTGAAAGCCGAGGCTGACGGCGTGATTTGCCTGCCGAACCAGAAGGTTTTCAAGCTCATCGATGAGAATACCAGCGTCAATGAGGCGCTGAAAATCACCAATGAATTGCTGGCGCAGGGGGTGCGCGGCATCTGGCGGTTGCTCACGCATACCGGCTTGATCAATGTGGATTTCAACGATCTGTGCGCCGTGCTGCGCGGGCGCCACGAGGAAAGCTCGCTGGCGACAGTGGAGGCCACCGGCGAAAATCGTTCGCATGAGGTGCTGGAAAAACTGACGTCGCATCCGTTTCTGGAAGGCGGCCAGGTGCTGGCGGAAGCCGATGCGGTGCTGGTGAGTCTCACGGGCGGCCCGGACATGACGATGGCGGAGGTAAACCGTGTGATGGAACAGATCAACCGCCATTGCGAAAACGCCCATATTATCATGGGCGCGGGCATTCAGGGGGCATTTGCGGGACGGCTTTCAGTTACCCTGGTGGCTTCGCGGCGCAATACGCGCGAGGAGCGTGGGTATGGACGCTCATCCGCGGCAGCCATGTCGGTGCGCGAAGAGTCGATGGATGTGCCGGGGCATGAACATGACAAGGAATTGGTTAATCCACCGGCAGAGAAGCGTCCGACCTCGCGTTTTGTGGCGCCCGCGCCATCATTGAGCCAGCAGCAGACGGAGAAACTGTTGACGTCGCAGCCTGGTTCCACGCGCCAGCGCAAGAAAGCTTCGGCCCTGCGACAAGGTCAACTGCCGTTGGAAATTGTTTCCAAAGGCCGCTTTGAAAAGAGCGAGCCCACGATTCATCAGGGTGAAGACCTGGATGTGCCAACGTATATCCGGCGCGGTGTGGCGTTGAATTGAGCCGTCTGCGGTCTGTGAAACCGGGCTATTCCGGCAGCGGTTTGCCCTTGGTTTCCGGAGCCCAGATCAAGGCGACGAGCCCAAGCACAAAAATAAGGGAGAGGACGGTGGCAGCCTTGCGGAAAGGTTCAGCAACGCCTTGTTGTAGGAGCGACGCGTTTAAGGCCCCGAGCATTAAAGGAAACACTGCTGCCAGATAACGCACCGTGTTGTAGCAAAAACCGACGCCGGTTCCGCGCAGTCGGGTGGGAAACAATTCGGGAAAGTAAATGGAGTAACCGCCAAAGACCGACAGTTGGGCAAATCCCATCATCGGCAACATCCAGTAGGCATCGGCACCACTGCGCAAATTGTTGAATACGAAAATGGTGGTTCCGAGGCACAGGATGAAAGCGCACAGAAAGGCCACGCGCCGCCCGATGTAGGTCGCCACGAACGTGAAGGTCAACATGCCGAGGAACGCACCCGCGTCCTGCAAAGCCGTGCCGTAGCTGCGCACCGTGTCCACCACCTTTTGAGGTTCTCCCTTGAGCGCTGTGGAGATGAGTTCCGGTGAAAAGAAACCGATGCCCCACAAGCCAGCCATGCCGGCCAGACCGAGCGCCAAGCCGACGAATACATGTTTCCGCCAGCGCGGATCGGTGAAAAGAGTGGCCATGGAACCGACTTGCTGGGAAGAGTCCTTGCTCTCGGCAGCTTTGCGTTTGGCTTCCTTCCAAGGTTCCGGTTCGCGGAGCACCAGGGCGATGGGCACCACCAGGATGGCCGGTATGGCACCTGCAAAAAAGATCCAACGCCATCCGGAATAACCATGAAAGAAATCGGCCTGGCCGGGCTGAATCCAGAGGCTGAGCAATGAGCCGGTGATATTGCCGAAAGCCGACAGTGCCTGCATGAGGCCCAGCGCGAGCGGCCGAACCCGGCTCGGCATACTTTCAGCGACCAGGGTTGTAGCCGCACCAAACATGCCGCCGATGCCCATGCCGCCCAGAAAACGATAGATAAGAAATTCAACCGGTGTGCGGGCAAGCCCTGTCAGGCCGGAAAAGAAAGTATAGGCAAGCAAGGTGGCGATCATGGTTTTAACCCGACCGTAACGATCGCTCATCTTGCCGAAGAGGATGCCGCCGGTGGCCCAGCCGATCATCAGGGTGAACGTCGCATAGCCGCCCCAGGATTTTATGACTGCGTCCGTGGTGCCGGCGCTCAAGAGTTCCCGCATGGCCGGTTCCCGCGCCAGGACGAAGATTCGTTGCCCCATGCAATCAAACAGCCAGCCGCCCGCGGCAATGATCAATACCAGCCAATGATAGGCGGTAACGCCGGCAAAAAGGCCGGGCTGCTTTTCAGGGGGAACTATGTTCTGTTGCGCGCCAGCGGGAGCTTGTGGTTGGTTCGACATAATAATGCAAACAGGCCTCGGCCTGCGGTTTCAAAGCGTGTGTCACAGTCTCAGGAAGGGCGTGGGTGGTGTCAAGCTGGCAGAAGCCGACAGGGCGAATTTTGGCTATACCGGGAACCGGTTAGCGATTATTAAAGACGTTGAACGGGCGCTACGCGGATTGATAAAAGCAGGATACAATCTCCGCCAACTCGCTTTGGACAAGCACATGAACCCTTATCAAAAATTTGTTGCCGAGTTTGCCCGGCTTGTGGTTGAGGGGAAATCGCTCCCGCTGGGCGACATACCTCCCCAGGGCAAGCCCAAGCCTGCACCGGGTGCGCCCGTGGCCTTGATTTTTTCGCCGCATCCGGACGATGAATGTATTATTGGGGGGTTCGCTTTGCGCCTGATGCGGGAATCGGGGCTGCGCATCATCAATGTTGCCGTTACGCAAGGCAGCAGCAAGGACCGGCAGCAGCCCCGCTTGGAGGAACTCCAGAATGCCTGCAACTGGCTGGGCTTCGACTTGGAACAGACAGCGCCAAATGGATTGGAAAAGATCAACCCCCAGACGCGCGTAAACAATCCGGAGCATTGGGCGCACGCGGTGAAGGTCATCGCCGCGTCCCTGGCCAAAAATCAACCCCGGGTGATCTTTTTTCCGCACGAACTGGATTGGAACGGCACGCATATCGGCACACATTTTCTGGTCATGGATGCCTTGAAAACACTGCCGGCGAATTTTCAGTGCTGCCTGGTGGAAACGGAATTCTGGGGCCAGATGCCAACGCCGAATTTGATGGTGGAATCCAGTGCGGAAGATGTGGCGGACATGCTGGCGGCATTGTCATTTCATGTGGGCGAGGTGCAGCGCAATCCTTATCATTTGCGAATGCCACAATGGATGCAGGACAATGTTCGCCGTGGGGCGGAACTCGTCGGCGGGCAGGGTGGGGCAGCGCCGAACTTCATGTTTGCCACGCTTTATCGACTGCGACAGTGGCAGAACGGTCGCGTGGGGGAACTTTACAGCGGCGGCCGGCAAATCGGAGTGCGCGATAATCCCGGCAGCGTTTTTGGGTGGAATCACTAATTACTCGCCATGGAACTCATCATACAGCCGGATAAGAACAGCGCGGCATTGTTGGTAGCGCGCATCATTGCCCACGAATTGCGCGCGAAGCCCGACTTGACGCTGGGTTTGGCCACGGGCCGGACCATGGAGGCGGTTTACAGTCTGCTGGTAAAAATGCACCGGGAAGACAGCCTGGATTTTTCATATTGCCGCACATTTAATTTGGATGAATACGTGGGCCTCGCGGCGGAACATCCCAACTCGTATCGTTTTTACATGAACGAGAAATTCTTC
Organism: Pedosphaera sp.; assembly: GCA_028293325.1. Lineage (GTDB taxonomy): Bacteria > Verrucomicrobiota > Verrucomicrobiia > Limisphaerales > Pedosphaeraceae > JAQGOT01. The sequence goes on from JAQGPA010000155.1 coordinate 40,530, forward strand.
AAGCACGTGAACATCAATCTGCGCAACACCCATTTACCGAATGGAATGGCGGGCAATCTGGACGAGGAATGCGCCCAGTATGAACAGCGCATCAACGACGCTGGCGGCATAGATCTGCAATTGCTCGGCTTGGGGAAAGCGGGCCACATCGGTTTCAACGAACCCCTCTCGGCATTGCGT
>JAQGPA010000195.1 GCA_028293325.1 Pedosphaera sp.
TCTTTTCAACGCGCAAAGGCGTTTGGTTGTGTGTTCTTGATTTCGGTCATTCGACCTGGGCTACAAAAATATGGTTGGCTGGATTGGCATTTCTCTGGGTGACGTCACGGGCATTGGGCCTGAAGTGGCGCTGAAAGCACTGGCCGCTGAGGGGTTGGTGGATGATTTTCGTTATTTGCTTATCGGTGATGTGGAGGGCATCGGCCGGCTGAACCGGCAACTGGGGCTGCAATTGCCCTTGGAACCGTATCAAGGCAGCGACACCACCGGTCGGTTTTTTCTGCACAACCCGCTGTCCGAGGCTTTGCCGGAGGATGTGGTGGAGGGTTCTCCCGCGGCGGCGAAGGCGGCGCTGGCGTGGCTGACGGATGGGGCGCAGCGTTGTTTACGGCATGAGTTGGATGCGCTGGTGACGGCACCGGTAAACAAGCAATCGATTTTGCACGCGGGACAGCCATTTATCGGGCAGACGGAATTTCTCTCGCAACTGGCGGGCACCGAACGGACGGCGATGATGTTGTTGGGCCAGGATGATCGCGGGCGCTGGTTGCGGGTGGTGCTGGCCACGACGCATTTGCCGTTGCGATTGGTGGCCGAACATGTGACGCAAGCGAAGGTGGAACTGGCCATTGAACTGGCGGCGCAGGCTTGTGTGGATCTGGGATTGCATGGAGCGCGGGTGGCGGTCTGCGGACTGAATCCCCACGCGGGCGAGGGTGGCGAATTGGGGTCGGAAGAAGCGGTGACCATCACGCCGGCCGTCAATGCGGCGCGGCGAAGGAAATTGGATGTGGCGGGGCCGTTTGCGGCGGACGCACTTTTCTACCAGGTTTTCAAAGGGGATTATGACGTGGTGGTGGCGATGTATCACGACCAGGGATTGGTGCCGTTAAAAATGATCGGTTTTGAAACCGGGGTGAACTGGACATTGGGTCTGCCGTTCATCCGGACTTCGCCGGACCATGGCACGGCTTACAATATTGCCGGCCAAGGAGTCGCCAATCCTTCCAGCATGCGGGCGGCGATTCGTCTGGCCAAACAACTTGCCCAAAGCCGGACATAGCAGGTTCAGGGTTAACAACTTACAGTGGTAGCTTTCCACATTTTTGGTCTTCAAATAGGGCTTCCGTAGCGGTTCCTTGGCGTGAAATGTGCTGTATTTTCGCCAGCCTGAGATTGGGACAGGGTTACGTCCTGAGCAGGCGGGTATATCGATTTGTCTATGAGCTACTGGACCTTCTTTCGGGCATTGCTAACGGCGGCGGCCGTGCTTTGCTCCACCGGTGTTTTTGCCGCAGATAGTCCGGAATCGGCCAATTTCATCATTCTGAACGCCAAAGTTTTGACGGTGAACTCCGATTTTGCGATCGCCGAGGCTGTGGCGGTGCGCGGGGATCGGGTCATTGCGGTGGGCAGGCACTATGAGATGGAGCCTTACAAGGGTTTAACCACTCGAATCATTGATGCGCAAGGCAGGACACTACTGCCCGGATTGTATGACAGTCAGGTTCATTCCTATGCGGCCGCCATCAGTGAATGGGAAGGGCCGCTGCCGGTCATCGATTCAATTGCCGGGGCCCAGGAATATATCCGAAACCAGGTCGGGCGAAAACCGCCCGGCAGTTGGATCATCCTGAACCAGCTTTATCCCACGCGGATGGCGGAAGGCCGATTGCCCACGCTGGCGGAATTGGACGCCGCCGCGCCCAACAATCCGGTTTACTGGAATACCGGCCCGATTTGCATGGCAAACTCCAAGGCGCTGGAAGTCTCGAGGATAACGAAGGACACATTCATAAGGACTGGCGGCGAGGTGGTGAAGAATCGCAAGACACTCAAGCCGACCGGACTGTTGCGGAACGCGGGCGGATTGTTGAAAGTCCCGCCCGCCCGTGTGCCGACGCACCAGCAACGACGCGATGCGCTCAAGCATTTGTATCAGCTCTACAATCAACAGGGCATCACGAGCATTGGCGAGCGGCGGGCGGAACCGGAGGCGATCGATCTGTTCCGCGAGTTGAGCAAGGACCAGCAACTCACGGTGCGGGTGAATTGCAGCCGGGTGATTGAGCTGGGCGGGACGCTGGATGAGAGTCTGGCGCGGTTGGACACCATCACGAACGCCGCGAAAGGCAAGCAACCGTATGGGCCATCAGGCGCGGGTGATGATTGGGTGCGGATGGGGCCGCTGAAAACTTTGATGGATGGAGATATCACCAGCGGGACGGCATACCTGCGGACGCCGTGGGGTATCGGGCCGACGTATCAGATTACGGAGCCTGCCGAGCGCGGCACGCTGTTAACGGACCCGGAAATATTGCCGGATTTGTATCGCGAAGCCGCATTGCGTGGCTGGCAGCTCACCGCGCACTGTGTGGGAGACGCGGCGATGGATTCGCTATTGAACAGTTATACGTACACGCAGTTCAAGGCCGACATCCGCCAGCGCCGTTGCCTGATTGGGAACGCCACATTTGCGGCCGTGCAAAATTGGGGAAAGTGCCGGGAGTTGGGCGTGGGAGCGGAAGTGCAGCCGGCGTGGCTTTACAAGGATGGGGCGAACATCGCGAAGACCTTGGGAACAAATCGCATGAAGTTATTCATGCCGCTGAAGAGCTGGCTGGAGCGGGGATTGACCATTGGCGGCGGCAGCGATCACACCGCCGGGCTGGATTCCCTGACCAGCTCAAACCCGTGGAATCCGTGGCTGGGCATGTGGATTACACTGACGCGCGAGACGCAACAGGGGACGTTTATTACGCCGGAGGAATGCCTGACGCGTGAGCAGGCCATCCGCCTTTACACCATCAATAATGCGTATCTACATTTTGAGGATGGAAAAAAGGGATCGATAGAACCGGGCAAACTGGCGGACTTTATCCTGATTGATCGTGATATTCTCAAATGCCCGGTCGAGGATGTGAAAGACACCAAGGTGCTGCTGACCATGGTGGGTGGGAAGATTGTCTGGGAGACAAAATAGAAATAACCGGGCCGTGAACGCGGTAATTACGGTTTGTCGGCGGGCTTCTTATCCAAAAACACCACGCGGACGCCGCCTTCCTTGGGCTTGGTGAAACTGTCGAGCAGGTTGGGCGTGGCTGAGGGAAGAGACGGTGGAGCAGCGGGGGTTGCGGCCTCGTGATTTGGATCGAGCGCGGAACGCAACGCGCCTTCGACGAGTTGGGCACAATGGATTTTCATCGGCGGCAAAGGCCCGAGTTCGCCGGCGAGTTCCTCGGTCTTGAGCGCGAGTGCTTCCTCGGCGGTCTTGCCGCGGATTAATTCGGTGGCGAGGCTGGCCACGGCAATGGCGGTTTCGCAGCCGAAGGATTGAAACGTGGCGCGGTCGATGACGCGTTTGCCGTTTTCGTCCTTGAACTTGACCCACATGCGGAGCATCTCGCCACACTCGGAGTTACCCACGGTGCCAACGCTGTCCGCGCCGGCGAGTTCGCCGAGGTTTTGCGGATTGAGCATCGCTTCGCGAATTCTTTTTTCAAGGTCCTGGTTCATGGGTAAATTTTCAGGCGAGTTGATAGCGCGGGAGATTGGCATCGACTTCCTGCGCCCAGGCATCAATGCCGCCGCGCAGGCAGCGGACACCGTCAAAGCCGTGGCCGAGAAAATAGGCCGCCGCGTCGAGCGCCTGTTTGCCTTGATGATCAATGATGACAAAGACCGAATGCGGATCCCACTTGCCCAAAATCTCCTGCATCACGGGTTGGGAAAGCAAAACGGAACCTGGGAGGTGCGTGGCGTCGAACTCCTCGCGCGACCGCACATCCAGCAACTTCACGGAATTGTCCCGTTGCAACAACTCGGCCAACTCTTTGGCGCCAATGAGAATTTTGGCATCCTGTTCGTGGCTGGTTTTGATATGGTCGAGAATCTCGGCCACGTTCAGGTTGTTATTGCGCTGGCAGACCTGGGCCAGCGTTTCGGTGGGCTGAAAGCCGCAACTGCTGCAACCGCCGATGTGATAGCGCCGGAACAGCGCGCGTTGGGCGCCGGGATAGGCGGCGAGCACTTCCGACATCGTTGATGCGGGGCTGATAGTTTCAGTTGCCGTGGTCATAAATCATGCTTTCGGATTACGAGCCGAAAAATTTTTGGATGCCGCGCACCACTTCGATGAAGCGATCCACTTCCGCGCGGGTGTTGTAAAAATAAAAACTGGCCCGCGCCGTGGAGGCGATGCCGAGCTTCTTCATGAGCGGTTGGTTGCAATGATGGCCGCCGCGCAAAGCCACGCCGCGCTGGTCCGCCACCGTCACCACGTCGTGCGCATGGACGTCATCCAACAAAAAGCTGACCAATCCGGCGCGACCGGTTTTGGGGCCAAAGAGCCGGACGCCTTTTAATTGAGCGAGCTGATCGTAAGCGTAGGTGGCGAGTTCCTGATCGTGCTTGAAAATGTTTTCGCGGCCGATGGCATCCAGATAATCAAGTGCGGCGTGCAGGCCGATGACGCCGGAGATGTCCGGCGTGCCGGCTTCAAAGCGATGCGGCGCTTTCTTATAGGTGGTCTTGAAAAAATCGACCGTCAAAATCATTTCACCGCCGCCGTGATAAGGAGGCATGGCGTCGAGAACTTCCTGGCGTCCCCACAAAACGCCGATGCCGGTGGGGCCGCAAATTTTATGGCCGGAGAAGACGAGGAAATCGCAGCCGATGGCCTGCACGTCGAGCGGGAGATGGCCGGCGCTTTGGGCGGCGTCCACCAGTGTGGTCACGCCGAGTTTGCGGGCGCGTTCGCAGAGTTCCGCCACGGGGTTGACCGTGCCGAGCGAGTTGGAAATGTGGGTGAACGCGAACAGCTTGACCTCGCGGGTGAGGAGTTCGTTCAGCTTGCTCAAGTCGAGCAGGCCTTCATCGCCGGTGACGGGCAGGTAAACCAGCCTGGCGCCGGTGCGCTCGGCGATTAATTGCCAGGGAACGATGTTGCTGTGGTGCTCCATTTCTGTGAGCAAAATTTTGTCGCCGGGCTTGAGGTTTTTGGCACCCCAGGATTGCGCCACGAGGTTGATGCCCTCGGTGGTGCCGCGCGTGAAAATGATTTCGTCGGAGGTTTTAGCATGGATGAACTTCGCAACGCGCTCACGGGAAGCCTCGAAGGCGGCGGTGGCGCGATTGCTTAGTTCATGAATGCCGCGATGGACATTCGCGTTGTCTCGTTCGTAATAATGGCTCAGGGCGTTAATGACCGCGCGCGGTTTTTGGCTGCTGGCAGCGTTGTCGAAATAGACGAGGGGATGGCCGTGCACCTGCTGGTCGAGAATGGGGAAATCGGCGCGCAATTTTGCCCAATCAATCATTGGCTTTGGCTGAGTTGGATTCATCACCGGCGTAATCATAGGCGTGTTCACAGCAAGCCGAGCTGCAGTTTGGCCGGTTCCGTGAGCATGCCCTGGTTCCATTGCGGCTCCCAGACCAGCTCCACGTTCACGTCATCGACGGCTTCGAGCGAAAGCAATTTATTCTGCACGTCCTGTTGCAACACGGGGCCCATGCCGCAACCGGGCGCGGTGAGCGTCATTTTGATGTCCACGCGATAACTGTTTTCCGCGCCGGCGATGGGAGCAACCTTGCAATCATAGACCAGGCCGAGATCGACGATGTTGACGGGAATTTCCGGATCGTAACAGGTGCGCATCTGGTTCCAGATTTCCTTCTCCAAATCTTCGGCGGAGATTGCGGGACCGGTGGCGGTCCTGGCTGCCGCCGGTTTTGCGGCCACTTCCATGCCGAGGGCATCGGCATCCTTGTTCTCGATGCGGAACATGTTGCCGTTGACGATAACGGTGTAGCTGCCGCCGAGCGACTGGGTGATGTGGGCCTGTTCGCCGGCCTGGAGCGTGACCTTGGTCCCGATGGGGATGACCGAGGCTTCGCAATCGCGCGTGAGTGTGACTGGTTCGTTACCGTTCATATCAACTTAAAGAGTATAATGGATAAAAGAGATTCTGTCTTGCCCTGTGAAAGGCCAATTCCCGGGCAAATTATTCTGTCGAAACGGGCTGGTTTTCGCCATCCACGGCGGCGATGACGGCGTGCCAGGAAAGGATGGCGCATTTGACGCGCGCGGGGAATTTATGGACGCCCGCGAAAACGGCGAGTTTGCCCACGCCTTCGTCACTGACCGCGCCGGTGGTGATCATATCATGGACTTTGGCGAACAGTGCTTTCACTTCGGCCTTGGTCTTGCCTTTGATCGTGTCGGTGAGCAGCGAGGCGGAGGCTTTGGAGATGCAGCAGCCGGAGCCTTGGAAGGTGGCATCTTCCACGACGTCACCGTTCATTTTCAGGAAGACGGTATAATTGTCGCCGCAGAGGGGATTATAGCCTTCGCCCTTGCGGTTGGCGCCCTCAAGCACGCGGAAATTCCGCGGACCCTTGCAATGGTCGAGGATGACCTGCTGATAGAGTTCGTCGAGATCGTCAGACATGGCGGTTGATTTGGGTGGCTGCGGGGTTTAGGCCGCCGCGCCAGCTCATTTCTTTTCGGCGACCAGCGGGTTTTGCTCCAGCCGGTCCCAAACAATTTTATCCATCTCTTCGCGGGCCGGGGCGAACCGGATGCGGTCGATGATTTCGCCGGCGAAGGCGTGGATCAACATCCGTTTGGCGGTTTCGAGGCCGATGCCGCGCGCACGGAGATAAAAAATCGAGTCGTCATTCAACTGGCCGATGGTGGCGCCGTGCGTGCATTTCACGTCGTCGGCGTAAATCTCCAGTTGCGGCTTGGTGTCGGCGGTGGCGTTTTCCGAAAGCAGCAGGTTTTTGTTGGTCTGCTTGGCATCGGTTTTCTGGGCATCGGGCCGGACGAGGATGCGGCCATGGAAGACGCCCTTGGAATGGCCGTCGAGGATGCCGTTGTAATATTCGTGGCTGTTGCAGTGCGGCTTGGCGTGTTCCACGATCATGTGATGGTCGGCCAACTGGTCGTCCTTGGTGAGATAGAGGCCGTTCAAGATGCACTCGACCCCTTCCGCAGCCAGGTTGGTGCGAATGTTGTTGCGCGAAAGCCGCGCGCCGGTGGCGATGGAATGGGCGATGAAATTGCAGTTGCGGCTGAGATGCACATGGATGGCGGCGATGTGAAACGCTTCCATGCTTTCATCCTGGAATTTGCAATGCTCCACGATGGCATTTTCGCCGATGACGAGTTCCTCGACGGCGTTGGTAAAGTAAGGGCCGTCCGCGGTGCTGACAAAACTCTCGATGATCGTGAGCTTGCTGCTCTTTTCGACGATGATGAGATTACGCGGCAAGGAGGCGGCGCCGGCTTCGGCAAAAGTGGAGATGAATAACAAATGCACCGGGTCGGCAACGGTTTGGCCGGCAGGGACATAAATAAAGGCGCCATCCTGGAAAAACGCGGTGTTCAGGGAGGTGAAAGCATTGTCCTCGCCCTGGGCGTAGCGGCCGAGGTGTTTCTCGATGATGGCGGCATCGGTTTCCAACGCGGCGGCGAGACTCCCGATCCTGATGCCTTCTGCCTGGGGCAGGATGGAGGAAAGTTCCGGCGAGAAGTGGCCGTTGACGAAAACCAACTGGCTGGACTTAAGACTGGTGAAGAAAAATTTGCCGAGGGTGGCGGCGTCCAGTGGACTGCGGGAACGAGCAAAGACCGGCTGGAAAGGGAGCCGTGCGATGGGGGCGACGTTGGTGAAGCGCCAATCCTCGTCGTTAACTGTGGGGAAACCGAGTTCGGCGAACCGGGCCATGCCGGCCTTGCGAATGGGGAAGACCCAAGAAGGGTGTTTAATTTCCTTTTCAAAGCGCTCGAACTTTTCCCAATAAGGGTCGGTTTCTTTCATGGTCTGATTCTGAGTGGCCTGTGTCATAGTCGTCAAAAATGGTGTATCGGCCCTGCGTCCCAAGTAGTTGTGCACGGCGAGACAATTACAAAAGCTATCATTCCATGACAGACCGCTCAAAGCAAGTCTGGAGCAGGAATGCAATTTAGGCTGGGCGCAATCAGCGCACTGCCCAATTAATAATACAAAATACCGTGCGCCGGGGGATTTGGAAAGGAGACGGATAAGGCGGAAAGGGAAAACAGCCACCCTGACCCCGGCCTTAACCAGTATTGGGTTTTACACGCTCTTATAGAAGGGATACAAGAAGCAGGTGATAAAGACAAGTTGGCCATCGCGACGCGGTTGCGGCGGGAGACGACGATGACCTTGCAATGGCTCGCGGAACGACTGGCGATGGGCAGTGGGACCGCATGTGGCCAACCTGCTGGCCGTCCGCCGCCGCGCAAAACGATGAAAAGCCACGGCCAACTTGAAAAAGTGGTGACCCGTTTACGACTGCTTTATCTCAGCTACAATGCTCTCAGTGATGGGGGAGAACAGCAGGAAAAGCATTATACCGAATTTCACGCGTGGCTCAAAGACCGGTATCCCGAATACGGCAAGGCCAACACTTTCTTTCGTTGACCATGTCTTTACAACGGCTCCAAGACAACATGATTCCGCAACCCTCGTTTACCGCTCCGTCATCCAAGACACGCCGGTCCTTCGACTACGGCTGGGTGAATGTCATTTTGGCGGCCTTGCTCATGCTGGCCACGTTGCCCGGTCGGACACAGGGCCTGGGACTGATCACCGAGTCATTGCTCAGGGACCTGCACATTGACCGTATCGCCTACGCGAACATTAATCTCTGGGCGACACTTCTCGGAGCCCTTTTTTGTTTCCCCGCGGGTTATCTGATTGACCGGTTTGGTGTGCGCCCGGTTGCCACCGCCTTTGTGTTGCTGCTTAGTTTAACGGTTTGGCGGATGAGCAGCTTCACTGGCGGCATCGTCGGTTTATTCGTGCTTTTACTATTGACCCGCGCCCTCGGCCAAAGCGCGCTTTCGGTCGTAAGCATAACCGCCGTCGGCAAGTCCTTTGGGAGACGATCTGGTCCGGCTATGGGGATTTATTCTTTTCTATTGAGCATCTTTTTTGTGATGGCATTTATTGCGGTGGGCGCGACGGTGACTGGACGGGGCTGGCGGGTGGCCTGGGTTCAGATTGCCGTCGGCTTGGCATTCGTGGTTGCGCCATTGAGTGTGGTTTTTCTGCGCGAGAATCGGAACCAAGCCGATGCGCCGGAAACCGACTCTACGCAGTTGCCGGGAGTAGGAAGCGCAGCCGTAAGTTTCAGCCTCCAGCTGGCCCTGCGCACCCCAGCGTTTTGGATTTTCGGCTTGGCGACGGCGATGTTTGGGCTCGTTTCCTCCGGGTTGGGACTTTTCAACGAGGCGGTGCTGGCTGAGCATGGTTTTGATCAGACCGCCTTCCATAATTTTCTGGCAGTGACTACTCTTGCCGCGCTGATTGGTCAATTGCTGTGTGGCTGGCTGGCATTACGCCGGCCAATGCGGCGCCTGATGGGAATTGCCATGTTGTTATATTCGGTTGCGTTGGTCTGGCTGCCTTTCGTGAAGACGTTTGCGCGCCTTTGGACTTTTGCTGTTCTGATAGGAGTTGCGGGCGGATTTATTACGGTCATGTTCTTCGCCATCTGGGGCCATGCTTTCGGACGCGCCCATTTGGGCCGCATCCAGGGAGCTGCACAGATTCTAACCGTGTTGGCCTCGGCAATTGGTCCGTTGCTCTTTGCCAAGTGCGCTGCTGCGACTGGTTCTTATACTCCTTTGCTATTAGGACTCGCAGTGATTGTCATGATGCTTGGGATTGCCGCGTGGAATGTTTCCATGCCCAAACCTGCTCAAGTCGGAGACGGCTCCGTCCCGGCCATGGCCGTCGTCAGTCAACCGCAATCGTAATTGTCATCCCGGCTTCCCACGAAGATAGTAACGAGGGGGATGTAGAGCCGACTGTTTGCGCCGCGACCAAGCCGTCACCCGCTCCGGAGAGAATGATCTGGCGGCACCAGATTCCGGAACCTTTCC
>JAQGPA010000184.1 GCA_028293325.1 Pedosphaera sp.
GCCGGTGGAGGCAAAGAACTTTGCGCAACTGGTGGGGGACATTGCGTATTATTGGCTGTCGGTCAATCACTCCTTCCGTTGACTGGCATTTCAAAGCGCCGGCGACTCATGCAAACAACCACACGAGCCCGCATTGCGCTTGCACCACCGCCCCGGTGTGGGGCTAGAGTAAGATGATGTCGCGTATGCCCGTCATGCCAGCCAAAGCAGTCCGGCTACTGCCGGCCCTGAAGCAATACTTTGGGTTCACTTCCTTTCGCCCGTTGCAGGAGGAGATCATTCGCGACTCGTTGGCGGGCCGGGATGTCTTTGCGCTGTTGCCAACCGGTGGCGGCAAGTCGCTTTGCTTTCAGCTTCCCGCGCTGGTCCGTGAGGGCCTGACAGTGGTGGTGTCGCCGCTGATTGCCTTAATGAAAGATCAGGTGGATGCATTGCAGGCGAGCGGAATCGCGGCAACTTTTCTTAACTCATCGCTGGCGGCGGGGGAATCGCGGGCGCGGTTGCGCGGTTTGCACAATGGCGAGTATCGGTTGCTGTATGTGGCGCCCGAACGGCTCATGCTCTCGGGTTTTCTGTCAGACTTGCAACGTTGGGGCGTTAATCTAATCGCGGTGGACGAGGCGCATTGCATCAGCGAGTGGGGCCATGACTTTCGTCCGGAATACCGGCAACTGGCTGAGATGCGCGCGCTCTTTCCCGGGGTGCCGATGATGGCGCTCACGGCCACGGCGACGGGACGCGTGAGGAAGGACATCATTGAACATCTGAAATTGCGCGAGCCGGCATGTTACGTCGCGAGTTTCAATCGTCCCAACCTGACTTACCGGGTGCTGGCGCGGGCCAAACCATACGAGCAGGCGTTGGAGTTTATCCGCAACCGGCCGCGGGAATGCGGCATTATTTATTGTTTTAGTCGCAAGTCGGCAGAGAGCGTGGCTGAACGGTTGAACGCTGATGGCATTAAAGCGAAACCGTATCATGCCGGGCTGACAGCGGAGCAGCGTTCCAAACATCAGGAATTATTTCTGCGCGACGAGGTGCGGGTGATCTGCGCGACGATTGCTTTTGGCATGGGCATCAATAAACCGAATGTGCGGTTTATCATTCATTACGAGTTGCCGAAGAATATTGAGGGTTATTATCAGGAAACGGGACGGGCTGGCCGTGATGGATTGCCCGGCGAATGCATCCTGTTGTTCAGCGCGGGTGATGCTGTGAAGCAGACGCAGTTCATCGATGAAAAACCGGATCCGCAGGAGCAAAAGATTGCGCGCGAACAACTGCATCAAATCGTGCATTATGCGGAATCGGCGATCTGCCGGCGCAAGGAGTTGCTGGGATACTTTGGGGAGGATTTTAATGCGGAGGATTGCGGCGCGTGCGATAATTGTTTGTCGCCCCGCGCGACCTTTGATGGAACGCTGGCCGCGCAGAAATTTCTTTCGTGTGTTTATCGCATCCGGGAAAAGTCCGGCTTCGGTGTCGGCCTGAACCATGTGGTGGAGGTGTTGACGGGCGCGGACACGGACAAGATCCGGCGCTGGGAGCACGAGCAGTTATCCACTTACGGGATTGGTAGCGAGCATAGCCGGACGGAGTGGGCGGCCATTGGACGGGAGTTGGTGCGGTTGGGATTTTTGCGTCAAACGGCGGAAAAGTTCAGCGTGCTGGAGTTGACGAACGAGGGGCGCGAGGCGTTGCGCCAACGCCAGTCGGTGACGTTGACGAAACCGGTCAAGACGCCGGAATCGAAGGTCCGCCGGGCGGGAGAGATCACCTGTGACGAGTTGTTGTTCGAAAAACTGCGGCAGTTGCGCAAGCAGTTGGCCGATGAGCGGGACGTGCCGGCTTACATCGTTTTCTCCGACGTGGCATTGCGGCAAATGGCGCGGGATTATCCGTCCACAGAGGGAGACTTTGCCCGCATCAGCGGGGTGGGTGAGAAGAAGCTTCGGGAATTTGGCGCGCCATTTCTCGCCGAGATCGCCGCGCATCTGGGAAGCAATCCGCGACAGATTTTTGCGGACGATTCATTTACAACGCCGCCGGTTGCGCGCCCACGGATGAACGACACGGCTTTCGCAACGATGCAGGCGTTTCGCGCGGGAAAGAAGGTGGAGGAGATTGCGCGCGAGCGAGGGTTGGTGGCGGGAACCATTTACGGGCACATTCTGGCGGCGGTTGAGGCGGGGCAGGAAGTTGATTTGAGCCGGCTAGTGACTCCCGCACAACAGGAGCAGATTGCAAAGGCTTTTGCGCGAACCGGCTATGGCAATTTGACGGGCGCGAAGGAATTGCTGGGGGAGCACTTTGATTACAACCTGCTGCGGATCTATCGGGCGGCAAAGAAAATGGAGGAAGGCCGTTGAAATGCCAGCCCACCGTTTACAATTTATCCCAGCCTTTGCCTTTGTGGCCGAAGTTGAAACGGTCCGGGTGGCAGATTTCCGCCAGGATTTCCAGCGACTCGACAATGCGCGGTCCGGGGCGGTTGAAGTATTGATTGCCATCGGTGAGGTAAACTCGCCGGTTTTTCACCGCCTGCAACTTCGCCCAGCCCGGTCGTTGGGTGAGTGGGGCCATTTCCGCGCGGGTTCGCAGAAGGTTGAAGCCGCAGGGCATGACGACGATAATTTCCGGGTTGTGCCGCTGCAGGGTTTCCCAATTCAGCCAGGGCGAATGGCTGCCAGCGTCGCCGACGAGATTGCGTCCGCCGGCGAGTTGCACGAGTTCCGGCACCCAATTGCCGGCGGCCATCAATGGCTCAATCCACTCGATGCAGGCAACCGAGGGCGGTTGTTTCATGACGCAGGTTTTTTCGATGATGGCCACAACACGGTTTTTCAGGGCGCGCAGGATTTCGCGGCCATGTTCGGCCACGCCCAAGGCATCGGCGACGCTCCGGATGTCCTCCCAAATATCGACGAGCCGTTTGGGCGAGAGGGAAACGATTTGGGGGCGGCTGCCGAGCCATTTGGCGACCGCCTGTTCCACTTCGGGTAGGCTCACGGCGCAGACTTCACATTGGGCTTGGGTGAGGATGAGGTCCGGTTGCAATCGGCGCAGTTGGTCGGTGTCGATTTGGTAGAGCGAAAGCGCCTCCCGCAAGAGGTCCTTGACCTGCCGGTCAATTTCTCCGCTGCTTGCGTCGGCATTAATCTTCGATATGGTGCAAGCGGGCAGAGTGAGAATGGACGCGGGGTAATCGCATTCGTGGGAGCGGCCCACGAGTTGATTGGCAGCATCGAGGGCGCAAACGATTTCCGTGGCGCTCGGCAGGAGAGAGATGACACGCTTTTTTTGCATGATTACTGCCACCGATTTTGGCCAATTTTGGTATTAAAAACAAGAGGCAGAGCAGTTAAACTGCTCCGCCCCGCGCAAACCACTCAAGCCGGGAGTTTACTTGTGGACATTGTGCGGCAAAACCAGTGTGTTTTCCGACCCGGTGTTTTCGTCCGGAATGCGCATGGCATAGAACGAGCGATACACGAAGACCAGCGCGACCAGGAAGAGCGCAATGCCAATACCATGGCGGATCATTGGGCTTTGAGGATCAATCTTGCGTTCTTCATTCTGGATCATCGCCACAACAATTTCGACGGCGAGCAAGCCAAACAAGGTGGTGAATTTGATTACCGGGTTTAACGCGACGGACGAGGTATCCTTGAAAGGATCGCCCACGGTATCGCCCACGACGGTTGCGGCGTGCAATTCGGTGCCTTTCTGACGCATGTCCACTTCAACGATTTTCTTGGCGTTGTCCCAAGCGCCGCCCGCGTTGGCCATAAAAATGGCCTGGAACAGGCCAAAGAACGCAATCCCGATGAGGTAACCGATAAAGAAATACGGATTGAAGAAGGGCAAGGCCAGCGCAAAGCAGAACACCACGATAAAGATGTTCCACATGCCTTTCTGCGCGTAAACCGTGCAGATGCGGACCACTTCCTTGCTGTCCTTTTCCGAGGCGGTGGCCGCGTCGAGCTTCATGTTCTCCTTGATATAGACCACCGCGCGATAGGCGCCGGTAACGACTGCCTGCGTGGAAGCGCCGGTGAACCAGTAAACCACCGCGCCACCCATAATGAGGCCGAGAATCACCTCGGGTTGCACGATGCTCAAAGCCTCGATGACCGGCTTGAACAAGTGCGAGCTTGGATTGAGCTCATACATGCGCTGCAAGAGCATGATAATGCCGAAGACCATGGTGGTTGCGCCGACAACCGCTGTGCCGATGAGCACCGGCTTGGCGGTGGCCTTGAACGTATTGCCCGCGCCGTCGCCCTTCTCAAGTTGGTGCTTGGCGTTTTCAAAATCGGGCTCGAAGCCGAAATCGTTCCGGATTTCCTCCTTGATGCCTTGGCGGCCTTCAATCTGGCTCAACTCATAAACTGACTGGGCATTGTCCGTGACCGGCCCATAGCTGTCCACGGCGATCGTGACCGGCCCCATGCCGAGGAAGCCGAAAGCCACGAGGCCGAAGGCGAAGATGGGTGCGGCGAAAATAAACTTGGCCGGCATCAGCGAAAGCACCGCGGCGTTCTGGGAGAAATAATAGGAAGTAAACATGAGCACCATGAGCACCAGCCCCATCCAGAAGGCGGACATGTTGCCAGCCACGAAACCGGAAAGGATGTTCAGCGAGGCGCCGCCGTGTTTGGAGCAGTTCGTGACTTCGCGGACGTGACGCGAGTTGGTGCTGACGAATACCTTGGTAAACTCAGGAATCAGAGCACCCGCGATGGTGCCGCAGGAGATGATGGCGGAGAGCACCCACCAGAGGGCGGGTTGAGGAACGCCCGCACCATCCGTGAAGTCGCCCAGCAGCAGTTTGCTGGCGACGAAGGTAATGCCAATGGACACCGCAGAGGTGAGCCATACGAGGTGGGTGAGGGGAGCCTCAAAGTCGAAGTCTTTTTTGCCACCGAACATGGCCTTGCTTATGCCTTCGTTCACAAAATAAGAAACCAGCGAAGTCACAATCATCAAAGCGCGCATGGCAAACAACCAGATGATGAGGGTCGCGCAAATATTGGGACTGGCTGCGAGTGCGAGTGCGAGAAATGCAATCAGCGCAACGCCGGTCACACCGTACGTTTCAAATCCGTCCGCTGTGGGCCCGACCGAATCACCGGCATTATCACCCGTGCAATCAGCAATCACACCGGGATTCTTGGGATCATCTTCCGGAAGTTTAAAGACGATCTTCATCAAATCAGAACCAATATCAGCAATTTTGGTAAAGATACCGCCGCAGATGCGGAGCACGCTCGCGCCGAGCGATTCACCAATGGCGAAACCAATGAAGCAGGGACCGACGAGTGGCCTGGGCAGGAACATCAAAATACAAATCATGAAAAACAATTCCACCGCCACAAGTAACAGGCCCACGCTCATGCCGGAGCGGAGGGGTATGCCCAGCGTTGCGAGCGGGTTACCCTTGAGCGCGGAAAATGCGGTGCGGGAGTTCGCCACGGTATTGATGCGAATGCCGAACCAAGCCACGCCGTAGGACCCCAAAATGCCAAGAATGGAGGCCAGAAGGATCACGACCACATGAGGCAGGGTATTATTTTGCAAGACCTTGAAATAATAAATCATGCAGGCGGCAATGAGGAACCAGAGAATGGCGAGAAATTTGCCCTGCGTGAAAAGGTAGGTTTTGCAGGTTTCCCAAATGATATTGGACACATTGGCCATGCTTTCATGCACGGGCAGGGCCTTCGTCTGTTTATATTGAATGAGGCCAAATACCGCGCCGATGAAGCAGACGAGGATTCCGAAATACATCAAAGTTGAACCCCTAACGCCACCCAAGCCGCTGAATGTAACGTTATCCAGAATCGGGATATTGATGTCAGACTCGCTGGCGAACGCACCGGTTGAACTGCCGCAAGCAGCCAATAGCACAACAATCCAGAACCAGATTTTATGTTTTCTCATATAATAATATTTAATGGGAGGCGGATTATGGCAATGACAGCCAGTTATTTGCGAACAGTTTTTTAATTTCGTCCATTGTGTTTCTATAAGCTATTATCCCTTAATAGATTATGTTAATTATAAAACCTTTTATTGTTGTGTGATGGTGCCATTAAACCAGCTAATAACAGAACATACAATGCCCAAGAAACCCATTTGATTGAAGCAAAAGCAGGATACCCAAATTGCGATTATAATGCAACCATGCTCTTGCGCAGGCGCAAGTCGTGAGGTCCAAGGTTGGTTTTGCCTTGTCGCTCCGACGTGCTTTTCGCATTGTTTAATTTTCATGCCCGAACGAATCATTTCAGATGTCTTGAACAAACCGGATGCCGCGTTGGAAATGACGCTGCGCCCGTCGCTCTTCTCCGACTTTACCGGCCAGCCCAAAGTCAAGGAGCGGTTGGAAATTACCGTGGCGGCCGCCCTTCAGCGGAAGGAGGCCATAGATCATATCCTGCTCAGCGGTCCGCCCGGCCTGGGCAAAACCACTCTTGCTAATATCATCGCAAAAGCGATGGGTGCAAATCTCAAAAGTACCAGTGGTCCCACGATTGAAAAAGCCGGTGATCTCGCCGGTCTGCTTACCAACCTTGAAGAAGGCGACGTTCTCTTTATCGACGAAATTCACCGGTTGCAAAAAACCATCGAGGAATACCTTTACCCGGCAATGGAGGATTTCAAATTGGACATCATCATCGACCAAGGCCCCAACGCCCGGAGTGTCCGGCTGAACCTGCCCCGTTTCACGCTGATCGGCGCTACCACCCGCAGCGGCCTGCTGACTGCCCCATTGCTTACCCGCTTTCCGGTTCGCGAACGGCTCGACTACTATCCCGCCGATGAATTGGAAAAGATCGTCGTTCGTTCCGCCCGGTTGTTGAACATTGAAACCGATCCCAACGGCGCGCGGGAAATTGCCCGGCGCAGTCGCGGCACCCCGCGCATCGCGAACAACCTCCTGCGTCGCGTGCGCGATTTTGCCCAGGTTCGCGGCGATGGTCGCATCAGCGCCGCAATCGCTGACAGCGCGCTGGCCATGTTGGAAATCGACCAGAACGGCCTCGATGAAATGGACAAGCGCATCCTTGAAGCGGTGATTGTGAAATTTGGCGGCGGCCCCGTTGGCGTCAATTCGCTCGCTGTCGCTGTCGGCGAGGAGCCTGACACCATTGAGGAAGTGTACGAACCTTATCTTATCATGGAAGGTTACCTCAAGCGCACCGCCCAGGGGCGCGTCGCCACGGAATTGAGCTACAGCAAACTGGGCCTGAAACCGGGCTCCGGTAATCAACCCAAACTTTTCTAGCAGAGTGGTATCTGTCCGCCAAGAGTCCGGGGAGATTGTAGCCACGCATGACCACGGAAAGGTTTTTAGGTCAAAAGCCACAATAGGTTCGTTTCTCAATAGCGTGGAAATTGAGTCCCCAGTTTTCATTCAATTCAGAATCTCCCCCACTGGTTGGCGCAGTCCTGCGGCCACCGGCAGTGAACTCAGGAATGCCCCCACGTTGATCCAGACCAGAATCGTAATCAAGGCATCCGTTGCCTGCAAATTCGCATCGCTTGCCGCCAGCAACTCGCCGGGAAAACCGAGCGTTCCAAAAATGGTTTGACGCAAAAGCACAATCAAAAATATTGCGCCGATGGCCGCGAGATTTGCGAGCGCCGCATTCTCCAGCCACTGCCGGAAATAAAGCAGCCACGCGGACGCCCCAAAACTGCGGAGCAGAGCGCCCACAAATAGATTTTGTCGAAATTCAAGAACGGCGATGGCGCCGTACACCAACGACACCGCCGCACCCAAAATTCCCGCCAGCACACCCCGCCATTGCTGATGTCGGCGGTGCAATTCATCCAGTTCGCGCAAAAGCGGCAGCGCACTTTGCATTTGCGGCGCCGGCCGCTGCTCCGCGGACGACAAGGCCTTCACCGCGGCAATGATTTGCTCCATCGGCGCTGCGGTTGGCCCGCGTTGGAACACGGTGGTTTCCAGCCAGCCCAGACGTTCCTCCTCGTCCAGCCAGCCTTGGGGCACCAGCAAAAAATCACCCTGCGCCAGCGACCGCAGCCACTGGGGCGGCCGGGCTACGCTCGACACAACGGAACGATGGCTGATCCGCACGCGCAGTTGGGCGTTTTCCGGCAGGCTGTCGCTCACACAGATGGCGGTGGTTTGGGGAGAAAGAATTTCCGCAAGCATCGGCAGCGCTTCCGGCGGATAGGTAAGCACTAATAAATTATTTTCCTCCCACTCCGTTTGCCCGCGCACGAACAATTGCCTCAGCCGCAATTTGCGGCCACTTGGCGCCAGTATTGCCAGGTCATCCGGTGCCGTGCCATGCCGAAAAAACGCCGATGAATCCGGCGTCACCGCCCTGCGCACGACGAGCGTGTTGAGACCAAAACTCTCCAGGCGCTCGCGCAAGCTCCGTTCGACCAATTGAAAAGCAGTCAGGATCACCGTGGCCACCAGCACGAGCAGGCCGGTGACGAACAGCCGCGCCGCCGGACTGCCGGGCTGTTCACACCAGCGCTTCCAGGTGTCTTTCCAAAGGTAAAAAACGATTAAAGTCGAGGGTTTCATTTGCCAGAATTTCCAGCCGTGTATCATGGGAACTCACCACGCAAATCCGGTTGCCGGTAACAAATTGTTCCAAAGCGCGGACAATCACGCGCGCATTCAAGTCATCCAGACCCGAAGTCGGCTCGTCCAACAACAACACGACGGGGTCACGCACCAGTGCGCGGGCAATTGCGGCGCGCTGCTGCTGGCCGCCCGAGAGAGATTGCGGCAATCGCTTGGCATACGGCTCCAGACCCAGCACGCGCAACCAATGCCCGGAGTTGTCCGCGATCTGTTCCGCCGGCAATCCCGCCAGACTGCCGGCCAGCGCCAGGTTGCGTTGCACACTCGCCAGCGGCAGCAGATTCAGTTGCTGAAAAACAAAACCCAACGCGCGCCGTTGGAATCCAATATCCGTCGGCGCCGTTCCGAGCGGCGTAATAATTCTCCCTTGCTGCGGTTCCAGAAATCCCGCCACCAGCCGCAGCAACGTGGACTTGCCGCAACCCGATGCTCCTCGGACCAACGTCACGCCCGGTCGAAAGGTATGGCGGAATCGCTCCAGCACCCACGGGCGATCGGGCTTGTAGCGGAAGGAGATGTCGAGACAATCCATAACTTGATTTGCTATTGCAGTTGCAATCGGGCATGAGCTGGCTCGTGCGCGTCGCCCTCCGGTTTTTGTTGCGGCACGGGCGGCAGAATCGCGAGATCCGTCTGCCCCTCCACCATCACTTGCGCCCCGGGCACAATGTGTGCGACTCCTTCATTCCAATGCCGATTTTGAAACGCCGCCGGTTCACGCAGCACCAGGGCGAGCTTGGGCACGATGCGCGCCGGTTGCGTCAACCCCAGCCAAAGTTCACACGCCAAATCGGTCCCGACCAAATGCGCCGCCGTGGCTGATTCTTCAAAAGGGAATTGGAAATAATAATAAACCTCCTCGCGCAACGCTGACCGTTCCAGTTTCTTGTACGTAAAGACCGCCTCCAGGTGCGTCCCGTCCGGCAGTGGCAATACCGCCGTCAATTTGTCAGTCGGCAAGGCCGCCCAGGCCACATCCTCCAGCGGCACGCGCAGCAGAATCGAATTCAAATCCCGCACCACCGCCAGTTCCTGTCCCATGCTGACTGGATAATCCGTGACCCCTTCCGCCAGTTGCAAACTCGCGATAAGCTGTCCGGCAAATGGCATCTTGAAACGGGACTGCGCCTGTCGTCGTTCGAATTCCAATTGCCGCCGCTCCAGTTCCATTCGTGCCCCTTCAATATCCACCCCCGGCATCGTCGAATTGGTCGCGGACAGATAAGCGAGATTTTGTTCCAGCAACCCCAATTCCTGCCGGGCTTGTTCGAGTGTGCCCGCTTTCAGCACCCCTTCCTTGTTGAGGCCCGCGGCGTTCAAGGTCAACCGCGCGAGTTCCCGGTTCGTCGCCAGCAATTCCAGCAAAATAATCTGCCGCTTCGCCTCCGCCATCTCCCGGTTCAGCTTGATTCTTTCCTTGGGCAGTTCAATTTCAGTGAACAACCGCTCGCGGTCTTCAATTTTCCTGCGTGCCTCGGCCAGTTCCGCGCTTTCCATAATCAATGCCTTGGGCTCGAACTCCGCCCACAAAAATCCCGCCGCCAAATTCGTTTCCGTCCGGTTAATATAAAGTCGCAACTGGCCGGAGACGGGCGCGTTGATCGTCAGGCTGGTTTTGGGCAGAATTTGGCAGGGCAGGGTGGCCAGCCGCATTTTCTCGGCGGGTGGATACAAATCCCACGACCAACCGGCCGGCAACACCGGCGGAACGGTTGCCTTCGGCGAACAACCCGCCAGCCAGCATCCGCACGCCAGGCACAGCAGGAGGTTGAGCCCGCGTCCTGGATGAAGCAGCAGTGATCGATAAGCTATGGCAAGTGTCTTCACGGCGTCACGCTGGCCCACTTTTGTTCATCCACGAACCAGAACAGCGCATTCACCTCCGCCAGATCCCGGCGCAGTTTGAAACGTTGATATCGGAGCGACCGATTGTTCTCGGCGGCTTGCAGGACAGAATCAAGATCGAGATTTTGCGGAACGCTTTCCAATACGCCAATCAACTGGTCGAGTTGCTCGATCTCCCTGCGCAGGGAACTGGCCAGGCGTTGCGCCGCGAGCAGCCGGTCAATCAACTCCTCGGTATCCTGCCGCAATCGGGCCGCTTCCAGCTCCTGTTCGCGCCGCGTTTGCCGCAATTGCTGGCCCACATAACCGCGCGTGTCCAGCGTCCAGAAAAAATCCGCCGTCGCCGTCACTTCGGCGGACGACCAGAAATGGCTTTGCCCGTTCACGCGCTGAAACGCCGACGGCCCGCTGACAAAAATCGTCAGCTCGGGCCAGTATTGAAGTTTGATGCCGTGAATTTGCGCCCAGGCCCGGACCAGTTCCAGGGCCACCAGTTTCATCTGCAATTGCGCCACGCGATTGGTATCACCCAACGGCAATGGCACGTTCTCATACTGAAAATCGGGCAGGCCCTGGCTGCGCAAAACCCACCGATACTGCCCGTCGCCCAGGATTTCGCCGATGCGTGTTTGCAGGCTTTCCCGGGATTTCGCCTGCACGAGTTGCTGGCTTTCAATTTCCTTGAGCATGATTTGCCCCGCCCATTCATCCGCCTGTTGCAGCGCAGTGGCGAGGGTTCGCTCGGATTTTAATTCATTCGCGATCTCCTGCTCTTCGCGCGCTTCGAGAAACAGTTTGTATAATTCAATGGTCTGTTCGCGGCGCTCTAGTTGATAGGCGGCCTTGGCGCGCAACACCGTCAGCCGTCCGGCGAACCAGCGCGAATCAAAATTCACCACGCCGGGGACGTTGAAAAAGCTGTCAATATTGAACGTGACATCATCGAACGAAGTGGCGGGAATATTCTTTATGCTCCGGGTGGCGCCGGAACGCAGGTTAATGGTCGGTATCAGGTCGCGAAAGACCTGGGAGGCCAGCTCCTGCGCATTCGTAATGTCCACGCGCGCTGCCCGCAGCTTGAGATTATTCGTTTCGAGCAATCCCAACGCTTCCGGCCAGGCCACGGACCGTTCCGGCAATGCCGCCTGGCGTGCAACATCTGCCTGCCAGCGGGCCTGCACCTCGGGCAATTTTTGTGCCACCTTCCCCGCCGGTGAGAGACAACCCGTCAATGCCAGCGCCAGACCGACCAGGGCCGGCGGCCAGACTCGGAATGATAATTTTCCTGACACATCGTGAAGGCATCGCTCGTGCTGCCGGCTACTCAGCTTTTTCCATCCGTTGGGAACAAAATAAAAAGCGGATTTCGCCCGCCAACCGGTTGGGCTCAATTCAGAGTAAAGCTCCCGTTCTGGGAGCCTCCCTTGTTGGGGCTGCTGCTGGCAATCGTTCCGGAGCTGGCGGATTGGAAGCTGAGGGTATTGTTGACCACCGTGCCCGAGACGGATTCGGTTTCTACCAGGCTCCCGGTGCTGCCGCCGGTTTTGGTGTAGGTGTACGTGCCGTTGTTGCTTTGCACCCCGCCCGAGCCCTGCAACTGATAGGTGCCGGACGTGCCGTCTCCCGCCGGGGTGAACACGTAGGCACCGGCAGAGACAAAGGGCGGTGACCCGCTGCCCACCGAGACACTCAAGCTTCTGCCCGCCAATGAATCGGGCGCGGCGCCCGCGGTGGTATTTTGGCTCTTTTTGTTGTCGGGACAACCCGTAATCAAGGCCATGGAAACCAAACACGCGGCCAGCGCGATTGATTTTTTGTATTTCATACTTTCTGTTATTAGTTTTGAATTGTTTCTGCTCTGCGCAGTATGACCGGAATATAGGCCGCGAAAATAGGGTCTTTGACCCATTGTCCTGTGCCTCAACCCCTCCCATGCGCCGGGGTTCCGCCAGAGTTGGGCGCGCCGCCGCTTTTTTCCTCTCAAAATAAAACTGACAACCAGCCGGTAAACCCTTTACTTTATCCCGCTTTATATGCCGAAACGTACTGACATACATTCTGTTCTCATCATCGGCGCCGGGCCCATCATTATCGGCCAGGCCTGTGAATTTGATTATTCCGGCACTCAGGCCTGCAAGGCTCTCCGCGAGGAAGGCTATCGCGTCGTGCTCGTGAACTCCAACCCGGCCACCATCATGACCGACCCCGAGTTCGCCGACCGCACCTACATCGAGCCCATCACCCCGGAGTGCGTGGAGAAAATTATCATCCGCGAAATCGAGGAAATGAAACGCCTCGGCGCGCAAGGCAAACTGGTGTTGCTCCCCACGCTCGGTGGCCAGACGGCCCTTAACACCGCCATGTCGCTCTACCGCAACGGTGCGCTCAAGCGTCACGGCATCGAAATGATCGGCGCCAACGCCCGCGCCATTGAACGCGGCGAAGACCGCCAGATTTTCAAGGACCTCATGATCAAGATCGGTCTTGATGTCCCCATCAGCGGCACCGCGCACAATCTCGAGGAAGCCCGCACCGTCGCCGAGAAGATTGGCCGTTTTCCCCTCATCATCCGTCCCGCCTACACGCTTGGCGGCACCGGCGGCGGCATCGGCTACAACCGCGAGGAATTTGAGGAAATTGCCCGCCGCGGCATTGAACTCTCCCCCGTCTCTGAAATTCTCGTCGAGGAATCGCTCCTCGGTTGGAAGGAATACGAGATGGAAGTCATGCGCGACCGCGCCGACAACTGCGTCATCATCTGCTCCATCGAGAATTTTGACCCCATGGGCGTCCACACCGGCGACTCCATCACCGTTGCCCCCATCCAGACGCTCACCGACAAGGAATACCAGATCATGCGCGACGCCTCCTTCGCCGTCATTCGCGAAATCGGCGTCGAGACCGGCGGCTCGAACATCCAGTTTGGTGTTAATCCCGACAATGGCCGCATGGTCATCATCGAGATGAACCCGCGCGTCAGCCGTTCCAGCGCGCTCGCCTCCAAGGCCACCGGCTTTCCTATTGCCAAGATCGCCGCCAAACTCGCCGTCGGTTATCTCCTCGACGAAATCAAAAACGACATCACCCGCGAAACCCCCGCGAGCTTTGAGCCCACCATTGATTACGTCGTCACCAAGATCCCGCGCTTTGCCTTCGAGAAATTTCCCCAGGCCGACCCCACGCTCAACACCCAGATGAAATCCGTCGGCGAAGCCATGGCCATTGGCCGCACCTTCAAGGAATCGCTCCAGAAATGCCTCCGCTCCCTCGAAATTGGCCGCAGCGGCCTCGGCGGCGACGGCAAATCCTGGCGCATCGGCACCGAGGTCTATGGCGACCGCGACATCCTCCCGCGCGACGTCATCACCCGCAAGCTCAGCGTCCCCAACGCCGAACGCATTTTCTTCATCCGCCACGCCCTCCGCGCCGGCTTCACCCTCGACGAGATTTTTAATCTTACCAAAATCGACAAATGGTTCCTCACCCAGATCAAGGAAATCGTCGATTTCGAGGAACAATTGGCCGCCACCAAAAACTGAAGCCCCCGGCCCCTCGCAGCTCGCTCGGAGTTCAAGCTTTAGCTTGTCCCCATGGTGGCAGTCCGCCAGGACCTTGCGATACCTTGACTGACCTTGTTGTCCCACGTTGACCCACGCGCGAGCACCTCCCGCAATCCGGAGGATTGCCAGATAGTAGCCGGAGGTTGAGCGGAGCGCAGCGACACCTCCGGGAACCGTCCCAATCTTCCCACCACCCCGGAGGGCGTGGCAGAACCTTGTCCAACCTTGTCCCATAAAAAACAACCTTCCGTTACCTTGACTGACCTTCCGATACCTTCCGATACCGCGAACCCGCCCACCGCTTTCCTCGCCCTTGATGCCCCGTGCGGACTTGGCGCGCCAACTTGTCCGCCATAGCCTTGGCGAAGGCGGCGCACTCCACCCTCCGAATTCGGAAAATTCCGCGCTCCGCACTCCCCATTCCGAACTTTTCTATCGTTCATGTTGGCCATTCAACCACATCCCCAAACCCATGCCTGTCGCTCGTGTCGCTCGTGTCGCTCAGCTTTTTTAATCCCAAACCACGAACATCCCCTGTGTTCATGCCCCTTTTATAATTTTTGGAACTTGCGCATATAAAATTGTCCAAGTAGGGCAGATTACTTCGCGCCCGTTATTCATATGTAGCGCCGACTGGCAGTCGGCTGTATCGCGGGCTGGCAGCCCGCTCACCGTTCGCCACTGCATACCGCTTCACCGCACCGCCGATTGCCAATCAGCCACACGGCGGAAATTCCCTCCGCATGTCCAAATTCTCCATCCCTTTTCCCCAATCAAAAATCGCAAATCAAAAATCAAAAATTATTTTCTTTATTCCACCTTCGCACCGCCTAAATTCATTCCCCTAAAGGCCGTTACCAACGCCCATGAAAATTACCTACTATCTCGAAGTCATTTCCTCCTGGTGCTACTGGGCTGAACTCAAGCAACGCTATGCCGGCCAGGTGGAGTTCCAATGGAAAATTGCCCACATGCCACCCGACGCCTTTCCCAGATCCCAGGCCCAAGCCGAATGGTTTTATCGCCGCAGCGGCACCCTCATGCGCTCCCCCTTCATGCTCAACGCGGGTTGGTTCGAGCCGGGCGACGCCCCTTACCAGATCCCCAGTCTCGTCGCCGAAGCCGCCAAAGACTTCAACGTCACCGACGACCGCGTCCGCCTCGCTCTCGCCCATGCCGGTGAGCGCGAAGGCAAAAAGATTGGCCGCTGGGAAATCGCCGTGGAAATCGCCGCCGCTGCCGCCGGCCTCGACCGCGCCGTCTTGCTCAAACGCGCGCAATCCCCCGAAGTCGCCGCCCGCACCCGCGCCACCACCGCCGAATTTGACGCTCTGCAGGTCAACCAACGCCCCACCTTCCTCCTCGAAAACAACATCAGCGACCGCGCCGTCTTCTCCGGCCTCGCCAAAATCGAACCCCTCGCCATCACCCTCGACGCCATGCTCTCCGACGCCACCGCCTACCAATCCTACGCCGCCCACTTCGGCCCACCGCCACCGGCATAAGGTTGCGCCTTGGAGCGTGGTGTCATGGTTCTTGAATTATTAATTGGGTAGCGTACTGCGCACGAGACAAATGCCTCAGCTTGGGAGAAGCTCCGTCGAGCCAAGCCCTGGAACCCCACGCCCAACGGATCGCGGAATTCATTCCGCTCCCTTCCCGCCGCTAGATTGCCGGCTGATAGACTCGCTGCCATTGACGTAAAATATTTCAGAGCGAATTAATCCCCCGCTTCATTTCCCCCTCACTTCAACTCCGCCAACGTCCGCCCCTCCCGCCTAAACACCGTCGCTTCCACCTTCGGCACGAACATCTGCGTTTCGGCAGGCAAACGCGAGGCTATCGCGTCAAAACTGGTGGCCTTGCGCTTTTTTAACAAATTATCCACGCGTCCAACGCCCGCGTTATACGCGGCCAATGACAGTCGCCAGTCGCCGAAATGCTTGTGCAAACTCCGCAAATACTTCGCCGCCGCCTGCGCGCTTTTATCCGGCTGATATCGTTCATCCCACGGCCATGAGGAAAGCCCCTGGTCGTGCGCCGTGACCGGCATCAGTTGAAATAATCCTGCGGCTCCGGCGGGACTGCGGGCTTTCGGGTTGAACGATGACTCCACCTCCGCCACCCAAATCAATTCCGGCGGCACTCCTTCTGCGGTGAAAATCCTTTTCAACTGTGCTGAGTAAGCCTGCGCCAGCGGGGGCAGGGGACGCTTCACTAAATTCTTGGTCCATACGGTGCGCTCCCGCTCGGGCAAAGGAATGGCCGACCCCGGCTCCGCGGGCGTGACGGTGACCTGCTTCTGCAATTCGTTCGCGGTGTCCAGGTAGTCAATATGCGTTTGCAACCAAACTGCAAATGGCTCCGTCTCCTCGAATTGTTGCAGCACGGGTATCAATTGGGTGGCCGTTTCCTTGAGCGGGCCGAGTGCATAGACATTGGTGCCTTGAAATTGCTGCTGCAAATCATTGCAGAATGCCCGCACCTTGTCCCGGTCCACCTGCTTCAACGCCTCCAAAACACTATCATCCAGATTTTCCTGCGCCCATTGTTCCACGGACGACATCAAATCATCCGCTGGTAATGCCTTCTCCTCCGCCCTGACCGCACCGCCCAGCAACGCGACCATCAGGATGATGAACAAGGCTTTCACGCCGGTGATTTACTTCATAGCCGCATAAACGTGATGCACGTCATCGTGATCATCCAGCGCGGTAAGAAAATCGACAACTTCCTTGCGCGCACTGTCGGCCAACTCCGGAAAACTTTTCGCCAGGTAACGAATCTCCGACGCCGTGACCTTCCAACCCGCTGCCTTCAAGGCCTTCGACACATGATCCAAATCCTTGATCTCCGTCAGGAAACGAGCCCCTTTGTGGCCCTCGGAAACTTCCTCGGCTTCGAGCGGTTCAATCTCCTGTGCGCCTGCTTCAATCGCGTCACCTTCGGCATCGCGGTTCGGATCGGTATGCGTGGCTTCCACCACTCCCATGTGATTAAAGAAAAATCCCACGCTGCCCGGCTGACCCAGCGCGCCGGCCTTGAAAATATTGCGAATCTCCGGCGCAGTGCGATTCCGGTTATCTGTCAGGCACTCCACCACCACCGGCACCTTATGCGGCGCAAATCCCTCATACGTCACCAATTCAAAAACGACCTTTTCTTCCAGGAGTCCCGCGCCCTTCTTGATCGCCCGCTCGATGGTGTCGCGCGTGACCGAGCTCTTGCGCGCCTTTTCCAGCGCTGCGGCGAGCCGCGCGTTGGATTCCGGGTCCGCCCCGCCAAGCTTCGCCGCCACCATGATTTCGCGGACCAGCTTCACGACCATCTGGCCCTTTTTCTGCGCGTTCGATTCGCGCCCGGCTTGTTTCCATTGTGCGCCCACGTTATCTAATCTCCAAAATACATTGTTACTGTTTTAATTAGCGTCAGTAAGCTTGCGCCTTCAACGCATGACCGTCAACGCAATAGACCGGCAACCCGCTTTCCTTACTCAACATAACTCAAACTTCACTTGACCCACAGCCCAGTTGACCAAGGACACGCCATAATAGGATGGCGCCAATGCGGTGAATAAGCGGCTTAATCACCGCATAATGTGCGGCGAATATTTGGTGCATTCGCAGCCTGAATAATCAAGGGCATCACTTCCCACGCTTCCGCTTCAATTCCTTCATCAACTTATCCAGCGGCAGGGTGTTGATGACATCCGCCTTGGTCAGCCAGCCTTTGCGCGCGATGCCTGCACCCAGGCGCAGAAACCCCGCGTGCTCGACCCGGTGCGCGTCGCAGTTGATGACGCACTTGACCCCTTTGGACTTCGCATAGGGCCACATCCGCCAATCCATATCAAACCGATACGGACTCGCATTTAACTCAATCCAGGTGCCCGTTTCCGCGCAGGCGTCAATAATGGCTTGCTGATTCACCTTGTACGGTTCGCGTTCAAGCAACAGCCGGCCCGTCAAATGCCCCAGCATATGCACATACGGATTCTCCACCGCGCGAAGCAGCCGCTTGGTATTATCCGCTTCATCCGACGAAAACCCGGCGTGCAGACTCGCCACCACCACATCCAGTTCGGCCAGCAGGTCGTCGTCAAAATCAAGTTTGTCCTTCAAAATATCCACTTCCGAACCCATTAATAGCCGAAAGTCCGTCCCTTCATCCGCCAGCCGCTCATTGATCTTCTTAATCTCCTTCATTTGCTGACGCACACGCGCCGGGTCGAGGCCATGCGCCTGGAACGATGATTTGGAGTGGTCCGTGATGGCCCAATAATCGCACCCGAGCTCCTGCATGTGTTCCACAATCTCCTCCAGCGTGTTGTGACCATCACTCCAGTTCGAATGGTTGTGCAGCGAGCCGTGCAGCTCCGTCCATTCCAGCAGGCGCGGAATTTTGCCCGCCTCCGCCGCGGCAAATTCACCATGGTCCTCGCGCAACTCCGGCGGAACAAACGCCAGGTCGAGCTTTGCATAAATTTCCTCCTCAGAGTTGCACGCGACCAGCAGCTTCGGATCACGCGTTTCCTCCTTCGATTTGAACAAGCCGTATTCATTCAGACGCAGGCCACGTTGAATGGCGCGTTGCCGCATCACGATGTTGTGCTCCTTGCTGCCGGTGAAATAGGCGAGCGCAAAGGGAAATTCCGCATCGCTCACCACGCGCAAATCCGCTTGAATGCCCCCTTCTAAAATCACCGTGGCCTTGGTGTCGCCTTTGGCGCTCACGCTTACGATGCCCGGCTGCGTGACAAAAAATTCAATCACCTGCGCCGGCTTCTTGGAGGAAACCAGAAAATCCACATCGCCCACTATCTCCTTGAACCGACGCAAACTGCCCGCCGTGCTGCACCGGATCACCGCCGGATGCTCGCGCAACAGCTCCAGCAGCGGCTCGGCCACCCGCAACGCGCTGACCACCAGATGACGCGACGCATACGTCCGGCGGAAAGTGATCCCCTCGATAATCTTCGTCTGCGTCTTCTCACCAAAGCCGTCCAGGTCCGCCACCTTGCCCGCCTGACACGCCGCTTCGAGTTCCGCCACGCTCTTGATGCCCAGTTTGTCATGGAGCGCCTTCACCTTCTTCGGCCCCACGCCGGGAATCTGGAGCATCTCAAACAACCCCGGCGGAATCGACGCCTTCAACTCGTCGTAGTAAGGCAATTTGCCGGTCGTCACCAACTCCGTGATTTTTTTTTGCAACGCCTCGCCGATCCCCTTGATCTCGCCCAGGCGTTCCTCGGCAATGATCCGGTCCAGCGGTTCGTTCAATGATTCCAACGTGCGCGCCGCATTTGCGTAGGCGCGGGTCTTGAACGGGTTTTCGCCCTTCAACTCCAGCAGAATGCCGATCTCAGTGAGCACCTCGGCCACTTGGTCTTTATCCATACCTTCAATATGAAGTTCAAACCGCCAAGTTCAAAGTTCAAAGTGGCCGCGTTTTCATTTCCCCTCTTTTCGCGTGTTTTGCGGCCCTCTTCCCCTTAGATTATCGCCATGGCTTATCAACGAATCCCCGTTGCCCTCACGATTGCCGGCTCGGACAGTGGCGGCGGGGCGGGTATTCAAGCGGACTTAAAGACCTTTGCCGCGCTCGGTGTGCATGGCACGAGCGCCGTCACCTGCATCACCGCGCAAAATCCAAGGCGCGTGCTCGGCGTTCAGGCGTGCCGTCCGGAAATAATCCGCCAGCAAATCGAAGCCGTCTTTACCGGACTCCATCCCGCGGCGGTCAAAACCGGCATGCTTTACTCGGCGGAAATAATCCGCACCGTCATCCATGCGCTGCCGCGACGCCACCGTCCGCCACTCATCGTTGATCCGGTGATGATCGCCACCAGCGGCTCGCGCTTGCTCAAGCCCGCCGCCATCAAAATTCTGCGCGACGAACTCCTGCCGCTCGCTACGCTCGTAACGCCGAATCTCGACGAGGCGGCACTCCTCCTCGGAAAAAAACTTCATTCGGTCGAGGACTTGCGCCGCGCCGCGCGGGAGATTCACCAGCGCTTCGGTTGCGCGGCGTTGGTGAAAGGCGGCCATCTTAAAAACGCGCGTGAAGCTGTGGATATTTTCTTTGATGGTGAAAATGAACTATTGCTGACCGCGCCTTTTATCAAGGGCCTCCACACCCATGGCACCGGCTGCACCTACTCCGCGGCTATCACCGGGTATCTCGCCTTGGGCCTGGCTTTGCTCCCGTCCGTCATGCGGGCAAAAGAATTTATCACCTACGCCATCGCCCAAAGTCAGACAGCATCAGGCGCGTCAGTCCTGAACAGCTTTTGGCAAAAAAAATCCCGCCGGAAAGCGTGAGTGATACCGTTTCGTCCCATGTCACTTAAACTGCCCATATTCTTTCCCGTCGTAACATTCCCCTTCGGCCTTGCGTCTGTTCAATTGAGACGGCCTTGTGGTCCAGGTATTTAGAACCCATTTATGCCTCATGTGAACAAAATGTCCGGTAAATCCGTCTCATTGATACCTATGATAAAACCATCGTTGCTTAAGCCAGTTTTACTGCTGTCCGCCACCTCCTTGCTGTTCACCGGCTGCGTCGTCCACGAAGTGCGTTATATTGATCGCCCGCCGGTTGTGGTCGGGCAATCGGTTCAAGATGGAGTTGTGGTGACCGAGGCCCCTCCGGCTCCCGTCCAGGAAGAAATCCTCGTTTCGCCAGGGCCGGCCTATGTCTGGATTCCCGGTGTGTGGGTTTGGCGCGGCCATTGGGTCTGGGAACGCGGCCATTACAATGTCCGTCCGCGCGCCGGTGCCGTCTGGGTACCGCACCGCTATGTGTATCGCGGCGGCGTGCATGTATTCATCCGCGGCGGTTGGAGATAACCCGCCGCGCAATTCGTTTTTCACAAACCGGCTTTTGCCTGCCCTCCATCCGCGCGGCGCAGAAGCCGGTTCTATTTTGGGCAATTGTAAATTTCTTGTGCCAACGCAAGATGCCATTGCAAAAAGCGGTTCATCTGCTAAAATCCTGACCAAATGCGTTTTTCACCACGGGTTGTTTACTGCGCTCTGCTTTTGCTCGGAATTGCCAATTATCCCGCGTTCGCCGGTCAATCCTCCGCCGACAACCATTTCCTTTTCCGCCTGCCGCGCGCCGCTGGATACATCATTGATGAAAGCGATGTCCAGCAAGCAGCCATAGCCGGTACTGCGACGGATTGGCTCAAAGCCTGGCCCGACGATGGTTCCACCAATTTTGTCCAACTCGGCAATCGCGTCGTCCTCCAACTCGAACCAGGCACCGATCTCTCCCAACTCCTGGCGGGACACCCATTGACCCTGTCCCGCACCGTGACGGCCAACATTTTTATCCTGCAAGCGCCGGATGCCTGGACCGCCGCGCGGGAAGCGCATCGACTCGCGCAACTGCCCGGAGTTACCGCCAGTTATCCCGTGGTGAAACGCCAGGCCGGGTTAAACAGTCAATATGCGCCCGCTCCCAACGACCAATATTATATTTTCCAATGGTACTTGGAACATCGCAATGCCGACGGTTCCTCCGCCGGTGTGGATTTAAACGTGCGCGCCGCGTGGCCCTTCACGCAAGGGCAGGGCGTGACCGTGGCCGTGGCCGATAATGGCGTGGAATTGATTCATCCCGACCTGACCAATCGCGCCGCCGGCGGACCGCATTTTAACTTTACCGATGGAACCACCAACGCCACGCCGTTCGGCGGCAGTTCCGCCTGGGCACACGGAACGGAATGTGCCGGTCTCGTGGCCGCCGAGGCGTACAACGACATCGGCATGGCGGGCGTCGCACCGGCGGCGAATCTTGCCAGTTGGGTGATTTTCGATACGAACCAACTCATCGCGACCGACGAACAGTTGATGGACATGTATCAGTACAATTCTAACACGGTCAGCGTGCAAAATCACAGTTGGATTGCGGCTGGACCGACGCAACAAGGTCCCGGTGTGCTCGAACAAATTGGCATCGCCAACGCCATCACTCATGGCCGCTTCGGACGCGGCTCCATCATCGTCCGCTCCGCCGGCAATGACCGCGCCACCGGTGTCAATGCGGATGACGATGGCTACCCATCGGACCCGCGCGTCATTGCCGTCGCCGCGGTGCGTATCGACGGACGCGTAGCGAGCTTCAGCGATCCCGGCGCTTGTGTGCTGGTCGGTGCGCCGAGTGGTGATGTCGATCAGAACGGCCTGTTTACCACCGACCTCGTGGGCACTCGCGGCAGAAACCAGTTCTCTTTTGGCCCGCCGAATCAGAGTTTGAGTGACTACGTATTTAATGGTTTGGGTTTTAATGGAACCTCCGCGTCCGCGCCACTAATCGCCGGGGTGACCGCCCTGATCCTTTCCGCCAACACCAATCTCACCTACCGTGATGTTCAACAAATTCTGATTCTCTCCTCGCGCCACTTTGATTTTGCTGATCCCGACGTCGTCACGAATGGCGCTGGCTTCATCGTCAGCCACAATCTCGGTTTCGGGATTCCTGATGCCGCCGCCGCGGTGAATCTCGCTCGCGCCTGGTCGAATCGCCCGCCCCAAACCTTCGTTACCTTCACCGCCACGAACTCCGCCGCCATTCCTGATGATGGCTTGCGCCTGCTGGTGACGGGGACCAATGTGCCGGCCAACATTGCTTCCATTCATACCGTGCCCGACGTCGGCCCCCATGCGGACAATCCCACGCCGCTCGTGCCTCTGGTGGATGTTGGTACCGGCACGAACATTTCCGGCAGCTTGACCAATTGCGGCGCCCTCATCCGACGCGGCGGCGGCACCTTTTCCGATGTCATCACCCGCGCGGCCAAGGCGGGCGCCGTCTTCGCGGTGATTTATAATTTCGACAGCACCAACAGTGTGGCCGGCGCCTGCCCGGGCGGCGACACGCTTTGCCCCATGGGCGCGACGGATTTCGTGCCCATTCCCGCCGTCTTCATCGGTCAGACCGACGGTCAGAACCTGCAAAATTATCTCCAACAAAACACTAATGCGCTGGCGCAGCTTCGTCTGGCCGGGACCAACTACAATTTCAATGTCACCAATACGCTGATCTGCGAACAGGTCGCGGTGCGTCTGCAAACCGACCATCCCGTGCGCGGCGACCTGCGCATCACCCTAGTCTCGCCCTCGGGGACACGCAGCGTGTTGCAACGTTACAACCTGGACACCAGTCCGGGACCGGTGGACTGGATTTATTATTCCACGCACCATTTCTTTGAGAGCAGCGCGGGCAACTGGCGTTTGGAAGTCAGCGACGAATCCGCCGGGTTCACCGGCAATGTGCTCGGCGCCGCGCTGACCATTTTCGGCGTTCCCATCAAGGACACCGATCACGACGGCTTGGATGATGATTGGGAAATGGCGAAGTTTGGCTCCCTGGCTTACGGACCAAAGGACGACCCGGACAAAGATGGCAACAGCAACGCGCGCGAACAACTCATGGCCACCAACCCGATCCTCGCCGATGTGCCGTTCAAACTGGATTTGTCCACGTGGAATCCAGGCATCTCCCGCCTGAGTTGGCCAGGTAGCACAAACTATCATTACGAAGTCTGGACCGGCACCAATGTGACCTCGCTCAATTTATTCACCAATCTGCCCGGTCGTTTCCCGGAAACCGAATGGTTCACTCCCAACAATGTGTCGCCGCAGCAGTTTTTCCGGGTTCATGCAGTACAAAATCCTTGAAATCAACTTCTTGCACAGATTTAAAAGTCAGGATGCGATGGCCGCTGAAATAATTGAATGCTTTTTGAGGAGTTTGTGTATATATATGTGGGCAATCGAAACCTAATTTATGAAATCATTCAAACCCGTCTTGTTAATCGCTTTGTTGGCTGGCCTTTTGGCTGCTCCGCTCGTTGGGTTGGCTGAAGACGCCAAGAAACCCATCGCCGATGCCGGCAAAACCGCGAAAGCTTATCCGCTCACCACCTGCGTGGTGTCGGGTGAAAAATTGGAGGGTGAGATGGGCGGTCCTTACATTTTTACCCAGGATGGCAAAGAAGTCCGGCTCTGCTGCAAATCCTGCCTGAAGGATTTCAAGAAAGACCCGGCCAGCTACATGAAGAAAATCGACGAAGCTGAAGCCAAGGCTAAGAAGTAATTGTTGCCCATGCGTCACGCCGCAAAAATCATCGGCACTTTGATCCCGGGCGGGAACCGGCTTGGTCAGCCTAACCAGTCGCATATTGGTATTTTGGACTAATCATCACCGCAGGTGCAAGCGTACTCTGGGCGATGGCATTTTTCGCAAATCGCGGTGTTCAGCGGGATGCGGAAGTTCTTGGGTTTAGAATCCGTAGTTTGCTTCAACTGCAACACAACCGTATATTTCTCGCCCGCTGGAAGAGGCGACTTGGAAACCAGCACGTCACCCTTTTTCTCGAACTGAATCTTGGTTTTTCCCTCTGGATTTTCGGCGATGGCAGTTGCACTTTGATCCTGAACTGGAACTGGTTTCATATCCGCCCCGTAAAAGGTAAGCGTGACGGTTCGGTCCTTTTCCACAAAGAACTCGGCACGTGGTGAATCATTCTCCAGGAGCCGGCCGCCTTTGGCTCCTGCCGTTACCTTCTCTGCCGCCTGGCTCAAGTTCATTCCAAGCACCAGGATTCCAACGGTCAGTATTTTCGTCAGTGTTTTCATTTATATTACTTTTATGATGTCGGCTTTGGCGCCTGGACTGGTTCATCCGAGCTAGCCGGGGCCAAGCCTGCTTTTTCTCTTTTTGGCTTCTGCCTTTTTCTCGCTCCACTCATAAAGCGCGGGGAGCAATACGAGGGTCAAGAAAGTGGAACTGATGATCCCGCCGATCACCACGGTGGCGAGGGGGCGCTGCACCTCAGCGCCGGAGCCGGTAGCCAGTGCCATGGGCAGGAACCCCAAGCTGGCAACAAAGGCCGTCATCAAAACCGGGCGCAGGCGTGTCAGCGAACCTTCTTCCACAACCTGGCGGATCGTGCCACCTCGTTCACGCAAAAGATTGTAGTAGCTGATCATCACCAAGCCATTGAGCACAGCCACCCCGCTGAGCGCAATGAACCCGACTCCTGCCGAGATGCTGAAGGGCATCCCGCGTATCGCCAGGGCAAACACTCCCCCGGTAATGGCCAGAGGGATTCCAGTGTAAACCACGAGCACCTGGCGGACGCTCCCGAACGCAAAGAAGATAAAGACAAAAATCAGCAGCAACGCGAACGGCACCACCACAGCCAGCCTTGCCCTGGCTTCCTGCAAGTTCTTAAACTGACCACCGAACTCGTAGTAATAGCCTTCGGGGAACTTGACCTGCTCCTTGATCCTGGCGGTGGCTTCCCGGACAAAACTCTCCACATCACGACCCCGCAGGTTGATGAGAATGGCCAAGCGCCGGTGATTGGCCTCGTGGTTGATGGTTCCCACGCGCTGCGTCATGTCCACTTTGGCCACCTGGGCCAGGGTGATCATCCCGCCGTCTTCCGTGCGTACCGGCAAGCGCTTGATGACATCCATATTCTCCCGCAGCCTTTCCGGCAGCCGGACCACGATCTCAAAACGCTGGTTCCCCTCCACCATGGTGCCCACTTCCTCCCCGGCCAAGGCCGCGCTGATGGTGTGGTTAACCTCCCCTGCCTGGACATTAAACCGTTTCATCGCGCTCCGGTCGGGTGTGATTTCAAGAATGGGCGACTGGCCAATCGCTTCAAATTCAACGTCGCTCCCGGTGGCGACACTCCGCAGCACGTCCCGCAGTTGCGTGGCGAGCTGTTCAAGTTTGGCATAGTCCTCCCCGTAAACCTTGGCGGAAATATCGGCCCGTGCCCCGGCCATGATTTCGTTAAAACGCATCTGGATGGGTTGGGTGAAGAGAAACGCCTGGCCAGGCACGTTGATGGTGAGTTCCCGCTGCATCAGTCCAATCAGTTGATCCTCCGTGGCGGTGTGACCGCTGATCTTGCGCCAGGTGTTTCGAGGTTGCAGGGAAACGAAGGTGTCCGAAAGGTTGGGCGGCATGGGATCGTTGGCAATTTCAGCCGTGCCCACGCGGGAGAAGATATGGCTGATCTCCGGGAATTTATCGCGCAGCACCTGCTCCGACTTGAGTTGCAGGTCGAGAGACGTGTTCAGCCCCAGGCTGGCACTGCGCATCATCTGGATCACGAGCGAGCCTTCATTGAGCTGCGGCACAAACTCCGCACCCAACCGGGAGAAGACCACCCCGGTAATGAGCAGTAATGCCACGGCCAGACCGACAAGCATCCAGCGGAAGGACAGCGCGAACCGCAGGGTGGGACGGTACAGGGCTTTGAAAAGGCGCATTAGGAAGTTGTCCTCCTCTTTGATTTTGCCGGAGAGAAAGAAGGAACAGAGCACGGGCATGAGGGTCAGCGCCAGAACGAGTGCTCCCAGGAGCGCGAAGATGACCGTCAGCGCCATGGGCTTAAACATTTTACCTTCGATGCCGGTGAGCGCGAGAATGGGAATGTAAACGACCGTAATAATGAGCACGCCGTAGAACATTGGATTGGCGACTTCTTTTGCGGCTACGAGCACTTCGTGAACCCGCTCCTGGTTGGTCAAGGTTCGTTGTAGCTGATGCTGTCTGTGCGCCAGGTGTCTTATGATATTTTCAACCATCACCACGGCCCCATCAATGATGAGGCCAAAGTCGATGGCCCCCAAACTCATCAGGTTGCCGGAAATGCGTCCTTCCACCATGCCTGTCATCGCAAAAAGCATCGAGAGGGGGATCGCCAGGGCCACAATAAGCGCGGCTCGCCAGTTGCCGAGCAGAGCCAGCAAAACGATCACTACCAAGAGTGCCCCTTCAAAAAGATTCTTTTCAACCGTGTGAATGGTGCGGTTCACCAGATCGGAACGGTCGTAGCCGGTGTGGATTTGAATCCCCGGAGGCAATTTCTCCTGAATATCCTTGATCCGGGCATTGACGGCCCGTGCCACCATGCGGCTGTTTTCCCCCATCAACATGATGGCTGAGCCGACCACCGCTTCCTCGCCATCATCCGTGGCCGCGCCGGTACGAAAGCTCGAACCAATGCCAACTTCAGCCACGTCCCTGACCGTCATCGCTTCCACACCAGCCCGAAATTTAAGGGGCAAATTTAAAATTTCTTCAGGAGTCTGAACACGACTGGCGGCGCGAACCACAATCTGTTCCCCGCCAACCTCCATCAGCCCACCGCCGGCATTCTCCACGTTCTCCGCCACCTTCCCGGCCAGTTCATGCAGCGTCATCCCGGCATTGGCCAGTTTCTGCGGGTCGGGCATGATGACGATCTGCTTTTCATAGCCACCGATGCTGTTTACCTCAGCGACCCCCGGGGTGGCGCGAAGCAACGGCTTGATGAAATAATCATGCGTGCTCTTGAGCGCCATCAATGCCTCGTAAGGTGTGGCTGGTTTGTTCGTGGCCCCCGGCCTGTACGAAACGATATAGTGGTAAATCTCCCCCAGGCCCGTGCTGATGGGCGCGAGTCTGGGTTGGAGACCGGGAGGTAGATGTTCGAGCGCGGCTTGCAAGCGCTCGCTGGCAAGCTGCCGCGTCCGGTAAACATCCGTGCCGTCTTTGAACACAATGGTGACCTGGGACAGTCCGAATTTGGAGAGCGACCGCAGCTCCATCATATTGGGCAGACCCGCCATCTCGTTTTCCAAAGGCACTGTGACCAGCTTTTCAATTTCCTCCGGGGCCAGTGCTGGCACACTCGTGTTAAATTGAACCTGCACATTGGTAATGTCCGGTACGGCATCAATGGGCAACCGCGTAGCCGACCAAATACCCACGCCGATGAGCAGCAGGGTGGCCAGCAGAACCAAGACTGGCTGGCGCAATGAAAATTCAATGATCCGGTGGATCATAAATTAATCGCAAGCGCCTCCCCCTTTGGTGGCCTGCAATTCAGCCACCCAAAGCGTCATGACGGGTTTTTTCACAATCTGATCTCCCGCATACAAACCCTCTTTCACTTCCACCGCGTCGATGCTCTCAGCGCCGGTCTTGATTGGCGTGCGAAAGAAGTAAGTTCCATTTACCACGTAAGCGAAAGTCCCCTCGGAAGTCTTCAGCACTGCCGGGCGGGGGATCGCGGTGACCTGCTGAGACTGAGCGGCGGTAAAAGTGGCTTGGAACGAGGTTCCAATCCGGTAGCGACCTTCCGGGTCAGGAATCTGGATCAGCACCTCGGTCTGGTGCAGGAGGGATTGGGTGGATGAGTTAAGCCGCACCAATGTCCCCTTTACTTTTTCTCCTGCGCTCGTGGCACGCTCCAGCATGACTGCCTGACCTTCCTTCAGTTCTCTGCCTTCTTCCTCCGTGACAAAGCCCGTCAGGCAACCCACTGGGGCATTTGGTTCTCCTTGGCGATAGATCTGAACCGTAGTTGAAATCACTGCCGCCAAGTTCTGTTCACTGGCTTCCACCAGTTCCAAGCCGATAATCCGCCTGGTTTCATTGGCGATGCGCAGCCCTTTCCCTTCTTTATAAGTAATTCCGATTGGCTCCGGCTCCTTCGCGGCGTCCGCGGCAGGCTGCTGCTTGGCACAGCCTGAAAGGACCAGGGCAGCAGAAATAAAAATAACCGTAAACACGGTGGAGGATTTCATTTTTGTTTCTCAGAAGACTGGAGAGAATCAGGAAGCTGAGGCTGCTCCTGATGGGCAGGCCCAAGCTCGCGGAGGGGGCTGCCGGTGAGCACCTCCAACTGTTGGAGACTCTCCAAGGCATCGCCTTGCGTGTCCAGAATGGCCTCCAAGGCATCTAAATATTTTCCTTGGAGTTCGGTGTAAGTGGAAATCGGCAAAGCCCCCAGGCGGTAATGCCGGTCGCCCAGTTCGGCTGCTTCCCGGAGTTCCTGCACGGCGTTGGTGGGCCATTGGGCCATTTCCGCCAGACGTGTCTGGTAAAGCAAATAACTTTCACGCAATTCACGCTCGACCTTTCGCTGGCTAAGTAGCAAAGAGGTTGCTGCCTGCTCCTGCCGCGCTTTGGCTGCTTCAATGTTACCCTTGTTGCGATTCCAGAGCGGTAAGGGCACCGACACCCCGATTCCGACCCTCTGTTCCGTATCACCCGCTTTTTCCTGGGAATAGAATGGAGCAATGCTGATGGCTGGCCAGCGTTCATTTTTGCTCAAGTCCACCTTGAACCCCTGCTGTGTCAATTCGACCTGGCGCATCTGCAACTCAAAATTGTTGGTGGCGGCAAGGTTCAGCAGTTCTTCCACTGAGCCCAGAGACGGAAATTTCAGGGTGGCATTGGCGACCGTCAGTGGAACTGAGAGCGGTTGTCCCCGGAGTTGATTGAGTTCAAACAGCGCGGACTGGGCGGCTTTGGTGGCTTCACTGGCGCGGCGTTTTAAGGTGATGATGGTGGCCTCGATGATGCGGGTTTCCAGGAGGGGCGTCACCCCGGCTGGCTCACGCTGCACCAGGACTTCCACCAACTCCCGACCGCGAGCGGAAACTTCCTGTGCGGCCTGGGCTTTCTCCTGGGCGATCAACAACGTATAGCCCAAGCTGCGAATCTTTGCCGCCAACGCCGCTTTGAATTGAGCGAAGCCAAGTTCGGCCAGTTCGACCTGGCGATTAGCAATGGCCTTTCGGAGCGCCAGTCGGCCTGGATACTCAAAGGACTGGGACACGGACATCGACCAGGTCAACCCTTCGCCAGCCAGGCCGCCACCGCCATCGGTAGTCCGTTTCCGCCCAAGCTCCACTTCCGCTTGCGGGTTCGCCAAGGTTCCGGCAGACCTCCGGTCACCCCTGGCCACGGCGATCTCGGCGTGGTAAAAGTTCAGCTCCGGGTTTTTCTCCATCGCCTCCGTCACCAGCCTATCCAGCATGACCGCAGGCACCGCATTGGTGGCGGATTGTGTCTGGGCCAAGGATTCCGGGCCTTGCAGAGAAAGGAGCACTGCTCCAGCAACGAGGAGATATTTAACAAAAGTTCTTTGCTTCATAAACGGACACTACGAGTTAAAAAGGCGATCACGGACGCGGAGCACACGCCAAAGACGAGAGGAGTCCTACGGAGAGGACTTAATTACGAAGCAAGAGAAGGAGCACGTACCGGCAGGGCGGTGCGAGCGGTAAATTGCGGGAGATGCAGATTATCAGGTGGCCAGGCAGCCACACGGCTGGAGTAAATCTCGGCTGGTGGCTCGGGCAAGGAAGGTTGTAAGAACACGGGCGAAAACAGGATGGCCACCGGAAGAACCGCCTGGTTTTCCTGGAATTTGTAACCCGCTTTTTCGACGATGTTGCACCTGCTTTCGCAGGAATCGTGTTTGGAAGCAGCCCGGGATTCGCCTTGGGAACAACAATCATCCGTGGGGATCAGACCGGCCACTTCAAAGTAACAATGCGAGGTCACTGGCATCCAGATCACCAGTAGCAGGAAGCTCGCGATTACTTTTAGTCTGTCCACTGAGTGGAAAATACGGATTGTCGGGAATTGTGCAACTCCTTAATGCAGGAGAACCCGAAACGAATGCGACAATAGTTGCCTCACTCCTTCAGTTGTTTGGCGATGAGAATCACCAGATAAACAATCAAGAGAATCCCGCAATCGTCCAAATCCACATTCCGGCCATCATCATACTGGTCCTTCCTCCTTGGGTCACCGTATCAGACGCTCCCACGCAATGACACCAGCTTAGCTTTATGCTGCTTCCCATTGCCAAATCCAATTTTAATATCGATCAGCGGCTGGGTGTCTGCAACCTGAATGAATTTGCGCAGAGTGAGTATGGAGTAACAGGGAGTGCCGGAAACACAAACAGGCGGTACCCATAAGATACTGCAAATGAGTATCCTTTGAATCGCACGTTTTGTGGCATACGTCCTGCGCTAAGTTATGTGTGCGATATTTTCTGAGCATTGCTGTCTCGTTCACTTTGCTGTTAATACGAGGGCAAGCCCAATCCTTGGAGGCGAAGGAGTTCCCTTTCCAATTTCGGGAGGGGTTGATCTGGATAGAGGTGAGCGTTCCGCAAGCTGCGAAGCCGCTCAATTTCATGCTCGATTCAGGAGCCGGCGTGAGCGTTATCAACCTTCATACTGCCAAACAGTTAGGTCTGAAATTGGGCAATCGGGTCAGTGTTCGCGGGGTCCTGGCTACGGCCAGGGGTTATTGGCCAGAGCACGTCTCGGCCAGCGCGGGCGAAGTTCGTCTGCCGGAAGATTACCTGGCGGTGGATTTGGGGGATTTGAGCAAAGCTTGTGATTGTGATGTGGACGGCTTGTTGGGCGCAGACTTTTTCCGGGAGCACGTAGTACAAATTGACTTTGTGACGCGAAAAATTCGACTGTTGAAGTCCTTCAACCCAGGTAAAGAGGCTGAATCTGTGCCCTTGGAGGTGCGCCCATGCGGGCTGCGGATACCGCTCCAGGTTAATGGCGGGAGACAACAATGGATGCGTCTGGATACCGGTTGCGCTTCCGCCCTTCAGTGGGTGACATCCCAAGTCTCATCAAACCGTTGCTCACACCAAATTGCCATTGGCATGGCAAAGGTTTCCATACCGCAGATCGAAACAACTGTCCAAATCGGCAATGCACAATTTAAGGCTGTTCCTACGGGATTGCATGGGAAGGAGATTTTCGCCGGAGAGTCGGGTCTTCTGGGCAATGGCCTGCTGTCCCGATTTTCGCTTGTGACTGTTGATGCCTCAGCGGGTCGCCTGATTCTTGGGCAACCTCACACAGTTGATTAGCCCCCGTCCTCTACAACCTCTCTGAGTCGCTACTTCTGTAAGTTCTTGAAATACCCCGAGCCAAAGAATTCTTAAGGGATTTGAGCGGCGCCGGCGTATTAAGGATGGAACATAAACGGTGGGAGCCAACCCGCCCAACAAAACAAAACTATGAAAAACATTAATAAACTCATGCTGGCGGCGGCAGTGGCCGCGAGCTTCGCGTTAGCCAACCGCGCCAGCGCGGACGATCATATATTGCTCTCGCCTCGCGCCCAAGCCAACCGTGTGAGCACATTATCCACCGCGAAAGTGACTACCACGGAAAGCAAAGCCCAGGTGGCCCCAAGTCAGGCAACCCCAGTCGGTTCCCCTCGGATGCAATCGCTTAAACTGGATCGGGCAATTGGGGACTCGAAGAACGACGTTGATCTGGTGCGTCAGCAGCGCGAGCTTGTTTACACGGGCAGGAATCCAACGCGGGATACCCAGGTGCGACAATTTGAAGTCGCCCCGCTGAAATAATAGTGACGATCTCCGCTACCGAAGCTAACCTTAGCGGGTGGCGGCTTGTCGCCGCTACCCCTGTTGACGTATGAAAACCGACCCGAATCAGGACAACGATCCGCTTCATAATGCCATGCAGGCCTGGAAAGTAGCGACACCACTGCCGCCGCGCTTCCAGGAACAAGTCTGGCAGCGGATTGAACAAGCGCAGGTGGTGGAGAAGGCCACCCTTTGGATGGTTTTACAGAATTGGTTTCAAACGGCATTGTCTCGACGAGCCGTGGCTGTTTCTTACCTGGTCATATTGCTGATGGTGGGATTAACGTCCGGTTACTGGCAGGGGCGGCAAAAAGCCTCTCGGGTGGAGGCCACGCTCAGCGTGCGCTACGTTCAGTCAGTCGATCCTTATCAAATGCCCCGTCGCTGAGAAATGAAACGCACTCTCTCCATTTTAATCCTGGGTTTGTTCGTGGCTTTGAGCGCCTATTGCGGGTTTTATTTCCTCGGCACGGCTCCGGATCGCGATCTGCTTCATAGCCAGGCACCCGAATTGGCCTGGCTGAAAATGGAGTTTAATCTGAGCGATGCTGAGATGACGCGCATCTCCGATCTGCATTCGGCTTACCGGCCGCAGTGCATGGAGATGTGTCGGCGAATTGATGCCAAGAACGCCGAGTTGAAAGACTTGCTGGCAAAATCCAACACGTTAACACCCGATATTGAAAAGAAGCTGACGGAAGCGGCAGAACTCCGTTTGGAATGCCAAAAGGCCATGTTGAAACATTTTCTGGAGGTCAGTCAGACCATGCCGCCGGAAGAGGGTAAACGCTATCTTGCGTGGGTTCAGGAAAGAACCTTTTTGCCCGACTATGCCATGCAGGAGAAGTGATTGAACCGGGCCTCCAAAGCTGACATGGCTGGGGGATGGACGGCAAAACTTGGTTACCAGGGCCTCACGGAGACGGGCAAGTCAGCGTCGAAACAAATGTTAAACCATAGACTGGATTTGGTCAGAATCGGTTAATTGCCATGAGCGGTAACACTTCCGACCAGCAAGACAGTCTGGATATGGCGCGATTGGCGAATGGCCACGATGTTGCCCTGAATGATTTGATGGAGCGTCATGGTGGGAAGCTCCTCCATTATCTCATCCGCCAGTTGCAGGACGAAACCGAAGCGGCTGATGTGGCACAGGAAGCGTTCGTCCGGATTTACCTGAATCGCGCCAAATTCAAAAAGAACGCCAGGTTTTTAACCTGGCTCTACGCCATTGCAACCAATCTGGTGCGCGACCGTTTTCGTTCCCGTGCGCGGCGTCCCCAAGTCTCGCTGGAAGCAGAAAATCCGGTCACGGGTGGCAGTTTGGGAGAAACTTTGCCGGAGGAAAAACCATCTCCCCGGGACATTATGGAAGGGGACGAATGCGCTGAAGCCGTGCGTCGTGTCATAGCCTTGCTGCCGGAGGAATTAAGGACTCCGTTGATTCTTGCTGAGTACGAAGAGCTCTCCCAGGCAGAGATCGCTGAAATTTTAGGTTGCTCTCCCAAAGCCGTGGAAACTCGGATTTATCGGGCACGCCAGCAATTGCGTTTACAGCTGGTAAAGCTCCTCGACTGGCTTTAAGCGGGCGGAAAAGTTTGTTGTCCTTCTTGAGGTCGGAAAAGAAAGTTGGAAAAAGTTTAAGGGATTTGGTCAAATGAAACGTAATAGAGCTGCCGGTAACCATAAACAATCAAAACGAAAAGTTATGAAATTACTAAAAACATTGGCCGTTGCCTTGCTGGTTGCGGGGGGCTTATCCATTCCCATCCTTAGCCATGCAGAAGATGCCAAAAAAGCTGATCAAGCCAAAGCCTACGCCTTGACGACCTGCGTTGTGTCGGGTGAAAAATTGGGAGAAATGGGCAAGCCTATGCTTTATTCCTATAAGGGGCGTGAAATCAAGTTCTGCTGCCCTGACTGTCAGAAAGATTTTGACAAAGATCCCGCCAAATTCATAAAGAAGCTCGACGAGGCTGAAGCCAAAGCCAAAAAATGAGCCTTTGACGGGCGGCTTGAATCTCCTACATTGATGCCATGAAGAGCGTGTTTGCCATCCTATTCAGCCTCCTGCTGATTGCGACGCAAACCGCATTCATGGCCGGAGGGGCTGACTCGACGCCCCCAAAAAGTTCTGTCGGCGACTGCTGTTGTTCCCACTGTCAAAAGCACTGTTGCTTCCGTAACGATGTTCCCGCGCCCCAGTCTTCCCCCGCAATGCCAACGGGCTC
Source organism: Pedosphaera sp. (assembly GCA_028293325.1). GTDB lineage: Bacteria > Verrucomicrobiota > Verrucomicrobiia > Limisphaerales > Pedosphaeraceae > JAQGOT01. The sequence goes on from JAQGPA010000184.1 coordinate 34,507, forward strand.
GGCTTCCCAAAATAACTGGCAGTTTCTGTTGGCGATAGTTCCTCATCTGCTTAATCAGTCCAACACCGAATTTTCTCAGTTCGTTCCCTCTGATTATCCCGCTTTCTCCCTGAGCACTGTTCCGCTTTATGAGCGGGATTGCAGCTATCGAATCTGATTTTCCCTTCCTCCAGCCCGTGGTGTGCCCTGATGGGGCGGACTGCGGGCTGATGCTGTCATTTTTCCATTCCTCGGAATGGATTCCGTTAATCCTTATAACCAAAACTCAATCGAAAATATGAAAATAATTAAACTGCAAATGACCCTGTTAATCCTGACTGCTTTGGTGGCCACTCCTATTGTGCGTGGCGCGGAAGCTCAAAGTTCCAAGCCCATGGCAGACATGGCGGAGAGCCCTGCGCTCATGGAGCCGGTTAAATCGGTGTATGACAATTACCTTAAAATCGAAGCGGCCTTGGCAAAGGATTCCCTGGACAGTGTGTCGGGGAATGCCAGCGCAATGGCCAAGGCCATCAAGGGTGACGACATGAAGATGCTCTCGCCCAATATCGCTGAACAGGCTGAAACTTTGGCCAAGGCCAAGGATTTGGCAGGGGCTCGCAAGGCGTTTAAACCGCTCAGCGATTCTTTAATCAAGTACCTGGCCGATCATAAGGTCCAGTCCGGCTCCTACAATGAAGCCTACTGTCCCATGGCCAAAGCCAGTTGGCTGCAAACGGATAAGAAAATCAGCAATCCCTATTTGGGTAAGGAAATGCCCGGCTGTGGAGAGATCAAGCGATCCTTCTAAACTGACCTCAAAGGAGATTCCCTAATGACAAAACTCAAAACATTATTGTGTTTGATCCCGGCTGTCCTAAGGACGTCCAATCTCTTTGGGGACTCTATGCCACCTGTCGCAGAAATGGTTGCCACCAACAGTCTTTCCCTGGAGCAAGTGGTTGGGGAGGTGCTGAGCAACAATCCCTCGCTCAAAGCGGCACGGGCCAACTGGGAAGCAATGAAAGAGCGCATCCCCCAGGCCCGTGCCTGGGAAGACCCGCGAGCCGGCGTGGATGTGAATGCCGGTCGATTTGTTGCGGTTCCAGCCAATTCTTTTACGGATCAAAAATTCATGGTGGAACAGACCCTTCCACTTTCAGGCAAAAACCGGCTGCGCGGGCAGGCGGCCAGTGCCGAGGCGGTGAACGCCTTTGCGGAATTTCAGCGCCGGGAGCTGGATGCCACCGCCGCCGCCCGGAGCGCCTATTTTCGTCTGGCCAATGCCTACGCGCAATTGGAATTGAATCGTAAGAACACAGGCCTGCTAAGGCAGTTCGCGGAAATCAGCCGCACCAAGTATGAAGTGGGCACTCACTCGCAGGCCGACGTGCTGAGCGCCGAGACAGAACTGGCCAAGCTCGAAGAAACCGCCTTCGACTTTCAACGCCAGATTTCCGAGGCTCAAACAAAACTCAATACCTTGATGGATCATCCGGCCCATTCACCGCTGGGGCATCCGGCTGTTCAAACTTTTGAGCCGGTGGCCTTGACGCTGGAAAAAGTTGAAAGTCTCGCCCTGGTCAACCGCCCTGAACTATTGATGGCGGAGAAGAAAATTGAAGCCGCTCAAGCCAGGCTGGACGCGGCGCACAAGGAATGGATTCCGGAACCGAGTTTTCGCGTCGAAGCGGATAGGTACAATGGGGCTTCACAGGCCATCAGCGAAGTCGCCGCCGGGTTTTCCATTAATCTGCCCTGGTTCAACCGCGCCAAGTACAAGGCGGGTGTGCGGGAAAACCAAAAGTTGGTCGAAAGCGCACGGCTTGAATTGGCAGCCGCCCGCCGGGAGACCTTGGCGTTGGTTTGGGATCAGCTCAAAAAAGTTGAAACCTTTCACCATCACACCGAACTGTCCAAAACCAAACTGCTGCCCCTGGCCGAGCAGACGGTCATATCCAAACGTTTGAGCTACGAAACCGATAAGACCAGTTTTCTTGAACTCTTAACCGCGCAACAAAGCGTGCAGGAAATTGAATCCATGTATTGGGAACATCTTGCCGATTACCAAATGGCGTTGGCGGAACTGGAAGCCTTGGTCGGAACGTCCCTGGAGCCGGTCATCGACACCGCTGAACATCAACACGACTCAAAATGAAACTCAGACATCTCTTCACCCTGACGCCACTTCTGGTGGCAATCTACTTGCTGGTGCCGGCGTGCTCCCACGACGCGGAGCGCGGCGTGCAGAAAAATAGTGGCGTGGCGTACTATACCTGTTCCATGCATCCTTCCGTCAGGTCACAAGACCCCAACGCTAAATGCCCCATTTGCAGCATGGACTTGACGCCGGTCATGAAGCAGATGACCAACAGCGAGACCAACCCGGCCAGCCTTGATCACGCGCCGGACTCCGCTGTGACCGAGGATACCAACCGGGTCGGGCAACCCACCGAGTTTACCGTCCCCGTGGCCCGCCAGCAGATGATTGGAGTCACGTACGCCACCGTACAGAAGAAGGCGTTGCAATCCACGCTGCGAACCGTGGGCACGGTCGCCTATGACAAACAGCGTCACTGGGATTATGTCAGCCGCCTGGATGGTTATATTCAAAAGTTGGAAGTTGCCTCACGGGGCGACGTGGTGGAGAAGGATCAGCCGCTCTTGACCATTTACAGCCCGGATCTGCTGACGACTCAGCGGGAGTTTCTCAATCTTTTACAGATGCGGGATGAGGCGCAAAAGGCTCATTCCGAAGCCGCTCTGAAAAGCGCGGAAAGCCTCATCGAGTCGGCCCGGCGCCGCTTGTTTTTGTGGAACATCACCACGAATCAGATTGAGCAGTTGGAGCAGTCTCGCGAGGCCAGGGACACGCTCACTCTCTATTCGCCGTTCAAGGGTGTGGTGCAGAACTTGCAAGTGGATCAGGGCCGGAGGGTGTCGATGGGCGATCACCTGGTTGATATTGCCGATCTTTCCATGGTCTGGGTCTGGGCCCAGTTTTACCAGGACGAACTGCCGCTGCTCAAAACGGGTGCGGCCGTGAGCATTACCTCCGATTCCTACCCGGACCAAAAAATTAACGGGAAAATTGCGCTGGTTGATCCTTTCGTCAATGAGGGCACCCGCACCGTCCGGGTTCGGATCGACGTTGAAAACCACGATTTCAAGTTGCGCCCGGATATGTATGTGAATGTTTTTTTGGAGAGCGACCGGGGTGAAGGCTTGACTGTCCCGGTGAACGCCGTTTTGCCCACCGGCGAAAGAAATATTGTCTTTGTGGATAAGGGTGAGGGCAGGTTGGAGCCACGATTTGTTGAGGTGGGCAGAAAATACGGCGATGACTACGAGATAAAGAGCGGCCTCAAAGAGGGGGAAAGAGTGGTCAACAGCGCCAACTTTCTGATTGATGCCGAATCCCAAGTGCAAGGCGCGTTGAAATCCTGGTAAGTGACCTATGGAAAAACCTACTGTGCCATCTTCCTCTTCCGCGCCGGAACCAGCCCGGGGCGAGGGTTTGCTGGAGCGTATTATTGCCGCCAGTGCCCGGAATAAATTCCTGGTCTTCATCCTCACAATTTTCGCCATTGCGGGCGGGGGTTGGGGCTTGTTGCGCACCCCCCTGGATGCCATCCCCGACCTGAGCGACGTGCAGGTGATTGTTTACACGGATTGGGAGGGCCGCTCCCCCGATCTGGTCGAAGACCAAATCACCTATCCCATCTCGACCCGTTTCATCGCCGCGCCCAAGGTAAAATTCGTGCGTGGTGAATCGATGTTTGGCAAGTCCTTCGTTTACGTCATCTTTGAAGACGGCACCGACATCTACTGGGCACGCTCGCGGGTGATTGAATACCTGAATTCCGTCCGGGGCATGCTGCCGGAAGGCGTCAACCCCGTGATCGGGCCCGACGCCACCGGCGTGGGGTGGGTTTACGAATACGCACTGGTGGATGAGAGCGGCAAGCATAACCTGGCCGAGCTGCGTTCCTTCCAGGATTGGAATCTGCGTTACGCCCTTGAGTCAGTGAAAGGCGTGGCGGAAGTCGCTCCGGTCGGCGGGTTCGTCAAGCAATACCAGGTGGATCTCGATCCCAACAAACTCTCCGCCTACGGCATTCCACTGAGCGACGTGGTCGCAAAGATTCGAACGTCCAATGCCGACGTCGGTGGAAAAATCTTTGAAGTCGGCTCCACGGAGTACTATGTGCGCGGCCGGGGCTACATCAAAAGCGTGGCCGACATCGAAAACATTCCTTTAAAAGTTGAGCAGGGCACCCCCGTTTACGTCCGGAACGTTGGCACCGTCCATATCGGCCCCGACCTCCGGCGCGGCGTGGCCGAACTGGATGGCAAAGGCGAAGTGGTGGGCGGCATCGTGGTAATGCGGTATGGCGAAAATGCCCTCACTGTCATCGATGGGGTGAAACAAAAATTAAAGGAGATCCAGCCATCGCTGCCGGAAGGCGTTCATATCGTCCCGACCTATGACCGCAGCGATTTGATTAAGCGCTCCATTGCCACACTCCGGGAAAAACTCATCGAGGAAAGTATTGTCGTTGCCCTCGTCTGCATTATTTTCCTGTGGCACTTCCGTTCCGCCCTGGTGGCGATCATCACGCTTCCCATTGCCATCCTGCTCTCCTTCCTGCCCATGCACTGGCTGGGGTTGACTTCCAACATCATGTCGCTGGGAGGGATTGCGATTGCCATCGGAGCCATGGTCGATGCGGCGATCATCATGGTGGAGAATGCGCATAAACAATTGGAGCATTTTCGCGATGAGCATGGCCGGGAACCTGACAAACGGGAGCGGGTCGATGTCATCATTGCCGCTGCCAAAAGCGTGGGGCGTCCGCTCTTCTTCTCTCTGCTGGTCATTACCGTGAGCTTTATCCCGGTCTTCTCCCTGCAAGCCCAGGAAGGCCGCTTGTTCAGTCCACTCGCCTATACGAAAACCTTTGCCATGTTTTTTGCCGCGCTTTTGGGCGTGACCTTGGTGCCGGTTTTGATGTTGCTCCTGATTCGGGGGAAAATCACGCCGGAGGCAAAAAATCCGGTCAATCGTTTCCTGATTTGGGCTTACCAACCCTTTGTTCATTTCGTGCTGCGTTTCCGTTGGCTAACCCTGATCCTGGCGCTGCTGGTCATGGGGGCAACCGTTTTTCCTTACCTCAAACTGGGCAAGGAATTCATGCCCCCGCTCAATGAAGGAAGCATCCTGTTCATGCCGACGGCGGTGCCGGGCATGTCGATTAACGAGGCAACCAGGATTCTGCAAATTCAGGATCGTCTTCTGCGGGAAATTCCTGAGGTCGAAAGAGTCTTCGGCAAAGCCGGCCAGTCCGAGACGCCCACCGATCCCGCCCCGTTGTCCATGTTTGAAACGGTGGTGACCCTTAAGCCACACGAACAATGGCGTCCGGGCATGACCTGGGACAAAATACTCGCGGAGATGAACGAAAAGCTCAAGACCCCCGGCATGGCCAATATTTTTTGGATGCCCATTCAGACGCGCACGGAAATGCTCACCACCGGTTTCCGCACCAAACTGGGCATCAAAGTCTTTGGACCGGACTTGGGCAAAATTCAGGAGATCGGTGTGCAAATTGAAAAAACCCTGACTGATTTTCCCAACACGCGGAGCGTTTTTGCGGAGCGCACGACGGGAGGGTATTTCCTGGATATTACCCCCAATCGCGAGGCGGCGGCGCGTTATGGGCTGACCGTGGGGGATATAAATGACATCATCGAAACGGCCATTGGCGGGAAGACCATTGCCACCACCGTCGAAGGCCGTGAGCGCTATCCCATCAACGTGCGCTATGCGCGGGATTTCCGTAATGACCTGGATGCGCTCAAGCGGATTCTGGTGCCCACGCCGATGAATTTGCAGGCCCCGGTGGAAGTTCCGGGCCAGGGGGCCTCGGCCATGGGGCAGGGCGGAAATGGAGCGCCGCAATCCCAGGGTGCGATGGCAGCACAAATCCCTCTTTCCATGCTGGCCGACTTCCATTTCAAAACCGGCCCGCCCTCCATCCGGGATGAAAACGGACAGTTGGTTGGTTTCGTCTTCGTCGATCCCACGACGAGCGACATTGGCAGCTACGTCCAGAAAGCTTCGGAGAAGATCAACGCCAATGTAAAATTCCCGCCGGGTTACTACATTCAATGGTCCGGCCAGTTTGAGTATATCAAGGCGGCGGAACAGCGGCTGAAAATCCTTATCCCATTCACCCTGCTCATCATCTTCGTTTTGATTTTCATCAACACCCAGTCGGTCATGAAGACGGTTATCGTTTTATTGGCTGTCCCGTTCTCCTTGGTGGGTGCGTTCTGGCTTCTTTATCTCCTGCATTACAACTTGAGCGTGGCTGTCGGGGTGGGATTGATCGCGCTCGCCGGTCTGGACGCTGAAACGGGCGTGGTGATGCTGCTCTATCTGGATCATGCGTGGGACAAATTTCGCGCCCAAGGCAGAATGGCCACCATGGGCGACTTGCACAATGCCGTCATCGAGGGAGCCGTCCAACGGATTCGCCCTAAAATCATGACTGTTTGCGCCATCCTGTTCGGGTTGCTGCCCATCATGTGGTCACCCACCACCCAGGCTGGAGCCGATGTCATGAAACGGATTGCCGCGCCCATGATCGGTGGGGTGGTGACCTCGGCCATTTTGGAACTGCTGCTCTATCCGGTGATTTATGTTTTCTGGCGTCGCCATTCCTTGCCCCGAGCCACACGGGATCAGTTGCAGGTTTCCCTGGTCGCGGCCACCACCACACCCCTGACGATCGAGCACCGGGAGAAAAAGAGTTTCTTAAGAAACCTCGCACTGCTGCTCGTTCTTGGAATTATTATCGCTGGCGGATTTTTCGCCTGGCATCAATTCCACCCATCCAACGCCTCCCCCGGTCCGGGCATGGGTAAACCTTTGGCGACCCAAACCGTCAATGGTTTGACCGTTACCCTGTCCAATCCCGAAGGACAATTGCGTAATGCTGAGAATGAAGTCTGGATCGAATTCCGTGACGCCAACGGACAATTGGTGGATGTCGGGACGGTTAAGTTTGATCTCGACATGAACATGCCGGGGATGGTGATGCATTCTGGCAGCACCATTACTCCGACTGAAACGCCGGGTCGTTACCGGGCCAAAATCAAACCGGACATGGCCGGAGCTTGGACGGCAAAATTAGTTTACCAGGGGCCGCGTGGCAGCGGGCAGGTAAGTTTCGATACGAACGTTAAGCCGTAGAACTGGCACCGTATTCTTAAATGCATTCGGAAAAATCTCTTATTGACACTGAGACCTAGTCTCAATAGCGTTGCTGCGTCGTTAAAATGAAAATTCAATCAGTGGTGACTCAATTAATGAAACTTCGTAACCGCCTTCTTCTTCTTCTCCTCACCAGCACTCTCATCGTTGGTTCCGCCTCTGCATCGGAACGTTACTTTGCCTACTCTTACGAACCGGAAACCATGCCCAAAGGGGGCTGGGAAGTCGAACAGTGGGCCACTTTGCGCCTCGGCCGCAATCAAGCCGTCGGACAGGACGATTATCAAAAATGGGAGCTGCGCCACTCGGTGGAATATGGCGTTACGGATAATTATACAGTAGAACTATATGTGAATGAAAACATCGAAAGCTTCCGCGATCCGGCGGCGGGCACCAGCACTTCGTCGTTCACCTTCGATGGCATTTCAATTGAGAACCGTTACCTGGTGCTGAACCCTGCCGAACATCCCGTGGGTCTGACCTTATATGTCGAACCCCGTTTTTCCGGCGTGGAAACCGAAGTGGAGGAGAAAATCATCCTGGGCCAGCGCCACGGCGATTGGAAATGGGCGTTGAATCTCACGCATGCCACCGAGTGGACGCGGCATTTTCGTGCGACCGAGGGCGAAGTCGAGGCCTCGTTCGGCATTGCGCGCGATCTCAACAAACATTGGGCGGTCGGCCTGGAATTGCGCGATCACAACGAACTGCCCGATTATCATCAATGGGAAAACACCGCGCTTTATATCGGCCCGGTCGTGAGCTATCGCCGGGCGAATTGGTGGGGGACACTTGCCGTGCTGCCGCAAGTCTATGGCGCGAACTTCACCGGCAACCCTGATAACAATCCTCACCTGGAGTTGGAAGGCCACGAGCGATGGAACATCCGGCTTATCTTTGGCGTTGCCTTCTGATGCGCTTGCTGCTGCCAACTTTTATCGTGGTGCTCTGCCTGTGCGGCGGCGCGCTCCATGCGGCCGACCTTTCCGATCAGGAGCACAACACCGCACGCAAACTTTATCTCGTCCGTTGCGCCAAGTGCCACAAGCTGTACGACCCAGCGGGCTACAGTGATTCCGAGTGGGCGTCCTGGATGGTGAAAATGAACAAGAAGGCGCACCTCAACTCCGACCAGGCGAAATTGTTGGCCCGCTATCTGGACAGCGTGCGGACGGAGCGGAAAGCCGATGGAAAGAAAACGGCCTACTCGCCGTAATCTTCGTTCACTTCGGCGCCGATGTCTTGTCCGTGTTGCCCATCGGCTTCATCGTGAGGGGATCGCGCAATGGCAGTTCGATCACCTTGCCACTGGTTAATTGATCCAGGGACACCGGATGATCGGGCATTTTCGTCATGATATCGGTCTTCTGGCCGACGATCAGAATGACTGCCTGCTTCGCAGTCAGATATTTTTGTGCCACGCGTTGAACATCGCCCTTGGTCACGGCCTCAATGCGACCGCGATATTTCTGCCAATACGTCGGGTCCTTCGCATAGCGACCGGTGAATTCGTCCTGCGCAAAAAGATTCGCCACTTGTGTCTTGGTGGCAAAATTGTGTGGAAAGCGGTCGATGAATCCCCGCTTGGCCGTGTAAAGCTCCGCATCGGCTGGCGGTATTTCCGCCATTTTCTTCAACTCATTCAGCACAATGGAGGCGGCATAAGTCACGGTGCGCGATTTGGATTGGTATCCCGCCGTGAAGACCAGCGGATAATAAGGGCCGCCCGGGAAGCTGGAATACGCCGAGTAAGCCAGTCCCTCATCCGAGCGTACGCTATTCATAATGTGCGAGGTGAAACCGCCGCCGCCCAGGATGTCATTCATCACCAGCACGCTGAAATAATCCGGATTATCCCGGCGAATCCCCGGCAGCATGATCGTGACGCGGCCCTGGTTTACATCCTTGTCCACCAGATAAACTCCGGGCTGGGCAAAAACGGTGTTCGTCGGAATCGGCGGGGGTTTTTCGCCCGCGAACGGCCAGTCGGCAAATAAAGTTTCCAGTTTACGCACCATTTCGTCCCGGTCAAAATCCCCGTTCACCGCCACCACAAAATTATCCGGATGAAACCATTTCTGATGAAACCCTTCAATATCCGCTCGGGTAATGCCCCCAATCGAAGCGGCGGTGGAATATCGATTCGCCCAGAAGTTTTCGCCGTACGCCAAAAAGCCCGCTTCGCGCGCCTCAATGGACTCCGATTCATCATTGCGCTGCTTCATCGCCTGCAACAACTGTTGCTTGCGCAAGGCAATCTTGTCGTCTTGAAAGCGTGGCGAGGTCAGCACTTCGCGCAGAATCTTCATCCCCTCATCCACATCCTTGGCCAGCAGGTTTAAATTCACGCTCCCTTGTGTTTCACCCACGCCGGAACTCAGTTGTGCGGCCAGAAATGCCAGCCGTTCGTCCAATGCCTCGGTCGACATCGACTTGGTGCCACCGCGCGCCAGCAGATACCCGGTCAAATCGGCGAGTCCTTCCTTGCCCGGCGGTACGACATATTCACCCGTATGCGCGTAGATGGCGATGTTCACCAACGGCAATTCCCGGTCCGGCACCACGTAGGCCACGGGGCCGCTTTTTAGCGCGACACGATATTTGTCCGGCAGCGGCGGCTCGTAAGCCAGCGGCGGAAATTTCAATTCCTCCGGTCGCTTGGGAATCATTGCCGCCGTATTTGTCGCGCCAGCGGTCTGGCCGAATGTGGTGGCTGGCCGGAGCAGTTCCCCGCCCATGCCCAAGGCCAGCGCCAACGCGATGCCCAGCCTGCTCATTAATCCCAGTCGGTTCATTTCGAATCCTCCTTTTGCGCAACCGGCTCGTTTGTCTTGCGTGTATAGATGCCCACAAAACGATTTTCTTTCGTGAAATACTTGTTAACCACCCGTTGAACATCCGCCACCGTGACCGCTTGGATCTTCTCGGCGGCATTATTAAGCTCCCGCCAATCGCCTTCGCCGTCGTTTTGAATGATGTGCATCAGGATCGGATAATTGGCCGACAGCTTCCGATACTCACCCGCGGCAAAATTATTTTTCACCTTCTGCAACTCCGCCGCCGGGACTTCTTCAGTCTTCAACTTGTCCAGCGCCGCATAAATTCCCTGTTCCACTTCTTCCGGCGTGTGGCCTTCCCGCGCCTCGCCGCCCGCGTTGAACAACCCCGCCCATTTTCTTGAATCCTGCTGCGCATAAACCTCCGTGGACACCTGCGAACCCAGCACCAGCCCCTTGTAAAGGCGGCCCGTCCGCGTGGACAGCAATTCCGCCAATACCCGCAACGCATACGAATCCTTGTGCCCGAACGGCACCGTGTGCCAGTTGATGTCCACCTCCGGGTTCGTATCCGCTTGGGCGTACATGCGCTTTTCCGCCGCTTGCGGCACCTCCAGTGTGATGACATCCGGCGGGTTCCTCGGTCCGTGCGGGATGCGCTCGAAATATTTCCGCGCCAGTCGTTCCGCATCGGCCACCATGAAATCACCCACCAAAATCAACGTAATGTTTTGTGGCGAATAGAAGAGCGAATAAAAATCATCCGCCTGCGCCTTGGAAATCGCGGAAATGTCCGACGGCCAGCCCAGCACCGGCCAGGAGTAGGGGACTGATTCCCAGAACATCGCGTTGGCTTGCTCCTCAAACTTGCCCAATGGGGTTGATTCCGTCCGCATCCGCCGCTCCTCAAAGACCACATCCCGTTCCGCATAAAACTCGCGGAACACCGGATGCCGGATGCGCTCCGACTCCATCCACATCCAGAGCTCGAGTTTGTTGGCCGGCACCTCAATGAAATAGGCCGTCATATCCTCCATGGTAAAGGCGTTCATCTGCCGCCCGCCCTCGGTGGTGTAAATCTTGTCGAATTCATTTTTCACCAGCACCGCGCGCTCCTGGGCGATTAATTCGTCAAAATGCTTTTTCAATTCCCGCCAGCGGGGCGTCGTATTCTCCGGCCTCATCATGTCGTCGATTTCACCCTTGCGGAATTCCGCCCGCATCTTTGCCTCCTCCGCCCGCATCTCATCCCGCACCTTTTCCTGCGCCGCCAGGATTTGCTGGTCCTTCTGGTAATCCTTGGTGCCGATGGTTTCCGTCCCCTTGAACATCATGTGCTCGAACAGATGGGCGATGCCCGTTATGCCCGGCCGTTCGTTGGACGAACCCACATGTGCCACCCAACCGCCGGCGATGGCCGGTTCATCGTGTCGTTCCACCAGCAACAACCGCATGCCGTTGGCCAGGGTCGTTTCGACCACCGGAACTTTTTGCGCGAACAGCGGAGCCAAGAAAGTGCTTTGCCACAACAGCCCCGCCACCAGAAATTGCGTTGCCTTTTTCATCGTGAAAACCCGTGGAATGCCATGTTGAAAATCATCACTTGATAATGACAGACAATAGTGGACGCCCGTTCAATCGCAAACGAAATCGCCGAGACTGCGAATCCTCCCTGTCGCTGCCCAGATTGGCAATGGGGAATGCGCCCCAGCCAACTCCTCCGGCCCGTTTGTCACCAAAACGATAGATTGATTTGAATTGATTTGAATCGGCAAATCACTATGCTGCCGTTTAACCTTGTGGCGGCACAGCGCCTGACTCAAACCAAGGCCGGTTTCTTAAGTAACACGAATAAACATGAGCGCTCCCGTTCCAAAAAGTGAAGCCAAGCGGCTCCAAGTCCTTTGGGAATACGAAGTCCTGGACACCATTCCCGAACGTGTCTTTGACGATTTGACCGAGCTGGCCGCCAGCATCTGCGGCGCTCCCGTGGCCATGATCACCTTGGTGGACGATAAGCGCCAGTGGTTCAAATCCAAGGTTGGCGTCACGATTTCCGAAACCTCCCGCGATGTTTCCTTCTGCGCGCATGCCATCCTGCAGGACGAACTCTTCATCGTCGCGGACGCGCAAAAGGACAAACGTTTTGCGAATAATCCGCTGATGGCCTGCGATCCGAAGATTCGCTTTTACGCCGGCGCACCGCTCATTACCCCTGATGGCCATGCTTTGGGCACCCTCTGTGTGATTGACATGGTTCCCCGCACGTTGCGCGATGACCAGAAGAAGGCTTTGCTCATCCTGAGCCGTCATGTGATGACCCAACTGGAATTACGCCGTCGCTCCAATGATCTGGCCCGCGCCGGCGAGGAGCATGCCAAAATGCAAGCCGACTTGAACAAAGCCCTGGCGGAACTGGCCGCAGTCCGGCTCGCCCTCACAAAAAAAGGGGGGAAGAGCCCCTCCGCGCCAAAATTAAAATCCACCCGTCGCAAGTAGCGCCCGTCTCCTTGCGCAGTCCGGCCGAATTCAAATGGTGCACAGCCCGTGGTAATATTCTGACGGAATGCTATGTTACCTCTGCGCGCATACCCGGCACCTTACCTTCGGTTTTGCCCAAGGCGCCCAAAAATATTTGTGGGCTGGGTTAAGCAAGCAATGGCCATCAATACTGAGAACAAGAAAAAGAAAGCCAAGCAATGACTCAATCCCTGACTCTGCCCGCCGGCGTGGAAATCAAAGCCCCGGTGGATGACCAAGCCGCTCAAATCCTCACCCCGGAAGCCCTGCGCTTCCTCGCCAAGCTCGCCCGGCAGTTCGATGCCACCCGGCAGGAGCTCCTGGCCAAACGGGTCGAACGCCAAAAGGAAATCGATGCCGGTGTGATGCCCGACTTTTTGCCCGCCACGCGCCATATCCGCGAAGGCAATTGGAAAGTCGCCCCTGTTCCCGCTGATTTGCAGGATCGCCGCACGGAAATTACCGGCCCCGTGGATCGCAAGATGATCATCAACGCGCTCAATTCCGGCGCCAAGGTTTTCATGGCGGACTTTGAGGACGCCACCTCGCCCACCTGGTCCAACCTCCTGCAAGGCCAGTTCAACCTGCGCGATGCTGTGAATCGCCGGATTGATTTCGTCAGCCCTGAGGGCAAAAAATATGCGCTCGCGGAGAAAACCGCCACCTTGCTCGTCCGCCCGCGCGGCTGGCATCTCGTGGAAAAGCATCTCCTGGTCGATGGCCGGCCGATGTCCGGCAGCCTGTTTGATTTTGGCCTCTACTTTTTTCACAACGCGCACGCGTTGCTGGCCAAAGGCTCCGGCCCCTATTTCTATCTCCCCAAAATGGAGAGCCATCTGGAAGCGCGCCTCTGGAACGATGTCTTTAATTTCGCCCAGGACGAATTGAAAGTTCCGCGCGGCAGCATCAAGGCCACCGTGCTGATCGAAACCATTCTCGCCACCTTCGAGACCGAGGAAATTCTTTACGAGTTGCGCGAGCATTCCTCCGGGCTCAATTGTGGTCGCTGGGATTACATTTTTAGCTACATCAAGAAATTCCGCAACCGGCCTGATTTCGTCATGCCCGACCGCGCCCAGGTGACGATGACCACGCATTTCATGCGCTCCTATTGCCTGAACGTGATTAAGAATTGCCATCGTCGCGGCGCACATGCCATGGGCGGCATGGCAGCGCAAATTCCCATTAAGAACAATCCCGAGGCGAATGAGGCCGCACTGGCCAAGGTGCTCGCCGATAAGGAACGCGAAGCCACGGACGGCCACGACGGCACCTGGGTGGCGCATCCCGGTCTCGTCCCGGTGGCGTTGCAGGCTTTTGACAAGCACATGCCGCAACCCAATCAGATTTCGCGCTTGCGCGAGGATGTAAACGTGACAGCGGCGGATTTGTTGCAAGTTCCCACCAGCACCATCACCGAAGATGGCTTGCGCAGCAATATCCGCGTCGGCATTCAATATCTCGAAGCCTGGCTCGGCGGCCTGGGTTGCGTCCCGCTCTACAATCTCATGGAAGATGCTGCCACGGCGGAAATCTCCCGCTCGCAAGTCTGGCAATGGCTCAAATACGGCGCCACCCTGGCCGATGGCCGAAAGATAACCGCGCAGCTTTACGATGAATTGCTGCCGCAGGAATTGGCGCGCATCGAGCAGGAACTGGGAACCAGCCGATTCAAGGGCGGCCACTTCGACGAGGCGACCAAAATTTTCACCGAAATGTCCAAGAGCCCAACTTTTGCCGAGTTCCTGACTTTGCCCGCTTACGACCGCCTGCCATAATCGGCGCCGCCGCACGACTAAGTATTGCGAAGGCGCGCCAGATTGATATGCTGGACGGCAGTTTATATGTTCAGCGCCTTTGAGTTCACTCTGAACGGCCAACCTGTCCGGGTTGAAGGCCATTCACCCAACACCACTCTGCTCGAATTTCTCCGCGGTCGCGGCCAAACCGGCTCCAAGGAAGGCTGCGCGGAAGGCGATTGCGGCGCCTGTTCCGTCGCCATCGCCGATCGCGATGCCCACGGCAAGCCGTGTTATCGCGCTATTAACAGTTGCCTGGTTCCGCTGCCGTTGATGGCGGGACGCGACGTGATCACCGTCGAAGGTGTGGCAGGCCGGGAAAAGCTGCATCCTGTGCAGCAAAAAATGGTGGACTGTCACGGCTCCCAATGCGGCTATTGCACGCCCGGTTTCATCCTTTCGCTTTTTGAAGGCTATTATCGCGACGACTTGAAGGAGGAATGGCAGTTGGACGATCAACTGTGCGGCAACCTCTGTCGTTGCACCGGCTACCGCTCCATTCGCGAAGCCGCCCTCGAAGCTTTCGCGCACAAACACGCCGGCAACGGTCATGACGATTTTATCGATCGCCTCCAGCGCACTCCCGCCGGACTGGCCGCCGCGCAGTATGAGGCCGGCGCAGAACGATTCTTCCGCCCCGCCTCACTCGTCGAGCTTCTGCAATTGCTCAAGGACAATCCCACTGCGCGCATGGTGGCGGGCGCGACCGAGCTGGGTTTGGACATTACCAAAAAATATCAGACGTTCCCCACGCTCATTTCCGTCGAGTCAGTGCCCGAACTTAAGGAAATCCAATCGACGAAAACGGAATGGCGGATTGGCGCCGCCGTCACCCTCACGCAATGGGAGGAGACGCTCCGTGAAGAATTTCCCGCGCTCGGCAAAATGCTTCAAGTCTTCGGCTCACGCCAAATCCGTAATCGCGCGACGCTCGGCGGCAACCTCGTGACCGCCTCACCCATCGGTGACAGCGCGCCGGTCCTGCTCGCGCTCGACGCGCAACTGGTCATCGTGTCGTTGTCCGGCGAGCGTACCATCCCCTTGGAAACATTTTTCCTCGCCTATCGCAAGACTGCTTTGCAACCCGGCGAAGTTCTCAAAAGCATTATTGTGCCTCGCGGTGTTTCCCAACCCGGCCTCACACGCAAGTGTGAATGGTACAAGGTCTCCAAACGACGCGAGATGGATATCAGCACCGTCGCCGCGTGTTTCACCGTGGATTTGGACGCCAAAGGGATTGTCCGCCATGCGCGGTTGGGTTACGGCGGTGTCGCCGCCATGCCCGCGCGGGCGCGCAAAACCGAGGAGGTTTTGCTCGGCAAGCCCTGGAGCGCGGAATTGATTGCTTCGGTATTGCCCACGTTGCGCAGCGAGTTTACTCCCATCTCCGACGTGCGCGGCGCTGCGCAATATCGCCAGGGTCTCATCACTCGTTTGCTGGAGAAGTTTTATGCTGAGACGACTGCGCAAAATCAACCCAGTGCGTTTCGCGCGCTTGCGCTGCCGGTACCAATATCCGATCGCCCCGAGCCGCATGAAAGTGCCCACAAGCATGTGACAGGCGAGGCGATTTACACGGACGACCAGACGACCGCAAAAGGAATGTTGGAAGTCTGGCCGGTCTGTTCGCCTCACGCCCGCGCGAAAATTTTAAAGCGCGATGCCGCTGAGGCGCGTCGGATGCCGGGCATTCACGCGGTGTTGCTGGCCGAGGATATTCCCGGCCTGAACGATGTTGGCGCTGTGGTCAGGGACGAAATTCTCTTGGCAGATCGCGAAGTCTTTTTTCATGGCCACCCGGTGGCGTTGGTAGTGGGTGATTCACAGGCCGCCTGTCGCGCCGCTGCCGCCAAGGTGCTGGTGGAATACGAGCCGCTGGTGCCGATTCTTTCCCTGACGCAGGCCGTCAAGGAGGGGAGTTTTCACAACGAACCCAATTTCATCAGGCGCGGCGATGTGGACACCGCCTTGGGCCAAGCACCATTGACTTTCACGGGTGATTTCGAGTTCGGCGGCCAGGAACATTTTTATCTGGAAACCCATGCTGCCTGGGCGGAGCCGGGTGAAGATGGGTCGATGCGCGTCGTTTCCTCCACGCAGCATCCGTCCGAAGTTCAAAACGCTGTCGCGCATGTATTGCATTTGCCCAACAACAAGGTGGTGGTGCAAAGCCCGCGCATGGGCGGCGGTTTCGGCGGCAAGGAAACCCAGGGCAACACTCCCGCCGCGCTCGCGGCATTGGCGGCTTATAAAACCGGACGTCTCGTCCGGGTCCGGTTTAATCGCGACCAGGACATGATGCTCACCGGCCATCGCCATCCCTTTCTCGCGCGTTTTCAGGTCGCCTACGACACGCAGGGAACGTTGCTCGGGGTCAAGGCGCAGCTCTATTCCAATGGCGGTTGGTCGCTCGATCTTTCGCAGGCCGTGACCGACCGCGCGCTGTTTCATCTCGATAATTGTTACTATATCCCGCACGTGGAATTTCAGGGACGGGTTGCCAAAACTCATCTTTCCTCGAACACCGCCTTTCGCGGATTCGGCGGGCCGCAGGGAATGCTGGTCATTGAGGAAATCATTGACCGCGTGGCGCGCCGGCTTGGGTTGCCGCCGGAAACGGTTCGTGAGCGGAATCTTTATCGTGGCCGAGGTGAGACCAACACCACGCATTACGGCCAGGAGATTGAGGACAATCGCATTCCGCTGATCTGGCATGAATTGAAGACCTCCAGTGAACTCGCCCAACGCCGCGAACAAATCGCGCAGTGGAACCAGCAGCATCCGGAGCGCAAGCGGGGTTTGGGCATGACACCGGTGAAGTTCGGCATTTCATTTACGGTGACGCATCTGAACCAGGCCGGGGCGCTGGTGCTGGTGTATCAGGATGGAACCGTGCAGGTGAATCATGGCGGGACCGAGATGGGGCAGGGTATTCACACCAACATGTTGACGATTGCCGTGAAGGAACTCGGCCTTAAAAAGGAAAACATCCGGGTGATGCATACCAGCACCGACAAGGTGCCGAACACCTCGGCCACGGCTGCCTCCAGCGGCAGTGACCTCAACGGCGCGGCCGTCCGGGTTGCATGTGAGACGATTCGCGAACGGCTGATTCCCATTGCGGCAAGGTTGCTGGAGCAAAAACTGGGGCACGCGCCGTGGATTGAGAATCTCTACTTTGCCGATAATTTGGTTTACGAACGCTCGCACCCGGAAGTCACCATTCCCATCGCGGAAGTCGTCAAGGCGGCTTACTTTGACCGCATCAGCCTCTCCGCCGTCGGTTATTATCGGACGCCGGACATTCACTGGGACCGGGTTAAGGGACGCGGCAAACCATTTCATTATTTTGCCTATGGCGCGGCGGTGACGGAGGTGGAAGTGGACGGCTTCACCGGCATGATGCAGGTTTTGCGCACCGATATTCTTCATGACGTGGGCGACTCCATCAACGCGGGCGTGAATCGCGGCCAGGTTGAGGGCGGCTTCGTGCAGGGCATGGGTTGGCTGACATGCGAGGAATTGAAATGGGATGATAAGGGAAGGCTGCTGACCCATTCGCCGGATACTTACAAAATACCCGCTATCGGCGACCGTCCACAGGTTTTCAATGTCACGTTTCTGAAGAATGCCACGCAGGCAAATGTCATCCATGGCAGCAAAGCCGTGGGCGAACCGCCCATAATGCTGGCCATCTCCGTGCGTGAGGCGATTCGCGATGCTGTGGCGGCCTTTGGACCGGCGGGCGGCGAAGTCCCGCTGGCTTCACCCTCAACCAGTGAGGCGATCTTTACAGCGATTCAGAACCGCTTGAAAGTGAATGGAGCGGCAGTCGGGAAAAATCTATCCGCGACTCCGGCTGCTGCCTGATTTCGCCGGAGAATTTTAAACCAGTTCGCTGCGCGCCGCCGGGGAAGTTTCCTTGTCGTGAACCAGTTCCGCGCGCTTTTGAATGAATTGCGCCATGATGCTCACCGCGATTTCCTGCACGCTGCGGGATTTGATCGGGATGCCCACCGGGCAGACGACGCGTTGCAATTCCTCCGGTGTGGCAATCTTTTCCTCGCGAAAATGTTCAAAGATGGTCCGTGCCTTGCGCGAACTGCCAATCATGCCGAGAAACAAAAACGGTTTCTTGACCCAATCCCGCAGCACCAGCGCGTCATGACGATGGCCCCGGGTCACAATCAAGGCGAAGCTGGGCGTATTGGGCAACGGCAACGGACTCAGCTTTTCCCACGAGTCCGCTTTCAACATGATCTCGCTCGGAAAATAATGATGGTTGGCCAGGGCCGGTCGGTCATCGAACACCGTGACGCTGAAATCCAGTTGCGCGGCCAGCGGAGCGACGGCTTGGGCAATGTGACCGGCCCCGGCAATCCACAGGCAGCAGGGCGGGGTGATGGTTTCCTGATACAGCCAATCCGCGCCGTTCGCCTCCGCATCAGAATTAATCCGGGCGATGGAAAAATCCTTTTTGACGCCCCACCGGACAGTTCCCCGGCGCTCGGCCAGTTCCGTCCAAAAGTCAACTCCGGCTGCCGTGGCATTGGGGAGGATCAGGCCGAGCACCTTGCCGCCGCAGATCAAGCCGTCGTCCCAACCGAAATCGTGATCGAGCAGCAGATCGAAAGTGGAGGCCTGGCCGGTGGGGAGTGATTGGACGGCGCGTTGCTGGATTTCCGCTTCCAGACAACCACCGCCCAACGTGCCCTGGATGCGGCTATCCGGATAAAACAACGCCTTGGCCCCGACCTTTTGGGGACTGGACCCTTTCACGCCGGAAATAAGCCCCAGCGCCACCGGCTCGCCCTTGCGGGCGGCATCAGCGAGAGCTTGAAAGACGAGATTTTTCATCAGGCGCGGCCAATCTGCTTTTCTGTTAACCCAGTATTAATGCGAGTAGCATAGTTTGCCCTTCAGCGTACAGCAAGCACGCCCGATTCAGGAAACTAAACCTGCTCGGACGAGCAAGGTGCTGCCATACAATTCTATTGGGGTTTCAGCCAGTTATATGCTACAGAGTGGGATGGCAGTTCACCTGCCAACTTATGAGAGACTTGCAAAAAAAGCTTGGTATGGCCCGGGGGGAGCAACCGGCGGAACTGATTTTTAAAAACGCCAATCTGGTCAACGTGTTGAGCGGCGAAATATATTTAACGAATGTAGCCGTGACGGATGGGCGCGTGGTGGGCCTTGGAGATTACGAAGGCGAGAAGGTGATTGATCTGGCGGGCGCATACCTTGCGCCGAGTTTGATCGACGGCCATTTCCATGTGGAGAGTTCAATGCTGACTATGCCGGAGTTCGCGCGTGCAGTGGTGCCGCACGGCACCGGGGTCGCGGTGATTGATCCGCACGAATACGCCAACGTGCTCGGCCTGGACGGGATTCGTTATGTGCTCGAATCGAGCAAGAATCTGCCGGTGGACTTCTTTATCATGCTCCCTTCCTGTGTGCCCGCGACGCACCTGGAAACTGCCGGGGCGCGGCTCACGGCGGACGACCTCAAGCTGATGATTGCCGATGAACGCATCGCCGGCGTGGCGGAGTTGATGAATTATCCGGGCGTTTATCTCGGTCATGAAAGTGAACTGGCCAAGATTCGCGCCGGCAAAGGCAAGGCGATTGACGGCCACGCGCCCGGGTTGCGCGGCAAGAATTTAAACGCGTACGTTCTGGCCGGCATCCGTTCGGACCACGAATCAATCGAGTTGGACGAGGCCCAGGAAAAATTACGCCTCGGCATGCATCTGTTGTTGCGCGAAGGGAGCACCGAACGCAATCTCGCCACACTGGCCCCGTTGATTCAGCCGCACAATGCCATGAATTGCTCGTACGCCACCGATGACAAGCTCGCGGGAGATTTGGTGTCGGAAGGGCACATTGATCATTGTGTGCGCAAATCGATTCAGATGGGGATGTCGCCCATCACCGCGTTGCAAATCGCCAGCATCAACACGGCGCGGCATTATTGCCTGCGCAATTATGGAGCCATTGCACCGCGTTATTGGGCGGATTTCATTGTCTTCGATGATTTGAAAAACTTTGTCGTGCGGCAGACTTATAAAAAGGGAGTTCTGGTGGCCGACAAAGGCCGGTATCTCGGCACGAGTCCCGAAATTGTGCCGCAACCACGCAGCACGATGAATCTGCGTTACCGCACGGCGGATTTTAAAGTGAAGGCGGAGAAGCCGGGGCGCATTAAGGTCATCGAGATTGTGCCAAACCAGATCGTGACCAAGCAAGCGTTGGAATTGCCGAAGGTTGAGAATGGAGAAATCGTCGCGGACATCGAGCGGGACATTCTCAAATTGGTCGTGGTGGAGCGGCATCGCGCTACCGGCAATGTGGGCGTCGGTTTTGTGCGCGGGTTTAAATTGAAGTCCGGCGCGCTGGGCTCCACCGTGGCGCATGATGCCCACAATGTCGTGGTGGTCGGCACAAACGATGCCGACATCGAACGGGTCATCCAGGAGTTGGAGAATTTAAAGGGCGGGCAGGTCGCGGTATCGCAGGGCAAGATCAAGGCGGAACTCGCGTTGCCCATCGCCGGGCTGGTTTCCGACCAGCCGCTGGACGAAGTTATCAAGCGCATCGCCGACCTCAACGCGGCCGCCACGGCGATGGGCTGTGATTTGGAGGCGCCGTTCATGACCCTTTCCTTCCTGAGCCTTTCCCCGATTCCGGAACTCAAGTTAACCGACCAGGGGTTGATCGACGCGGTGCATCTGCGCACGACCAGTTTGTTTGCGGAAACGGCCTGAGCAACCGGCCCGCTTTAATTGGTGGAGTCGGCGGGTCAGTTTCGCTAATCTGCGCGCGGAACTTATGCTGACTCGTTATCTGGCCAATCTCTCCCGGGGCAGGTTGATTCTCTGGTGCTACTTCATCTGGTATGTCGTGGTGTTGGTGCGCTACTTCGACCCGAGCCTGCGGATTTGGCTGACCTCAGTGGGGTTAAGCTTTATCGTCGGCATTGCCCTGTTTATCAGCACGGCATCGGCGGGAACGAACCGCGTGCGGTTGGATCGCTGGCAGGTAATCAGGCTTTTCATGATGCCGTTTTGCGTCTCCAGTTTTTCCGCGCTGGTGAAAGGGAAGGGGTTCGTGCTGGTTTTTTCACCCAAACCCGGTGAAGTGCTGCTGGCCGTGGCCTTGTGCGGATTGCTTTGCGGTGTGGTGGCCCTGCTTAAGCCACGCGGTCAATTGGGAATCAGTCCCTGAGGCTTGGGCGCGTGCGCTCCATTGGGACGGGCGGCCTCGGCTTCACTCTCGCCAATGCGCAGGCTCATCCCCATGGCGGCAAAAATTTCGTCGCGCGTTGCCAGATAGCCGCGTGAATCCAGGTCGCGCGGGCGGGGCAGGTCCACGTTGATGATATTTTGAATCGTGGCCGGGCGTTTGCTCATGACCAGCACCCGGTCGGCCACCTGCACAGCCTCTTCAATGTCGTGCGTGACGAACAGGATGGTTTTCTTTTCACTTTGCCAGATGCGGACCAGGTCGGCGCGCATCTTGAGGCGGGTGATGAAATCAAGCGCCCCGAACGGTTCATCCATGTAAATGATGTCCGGATTGGCAGCGAGCGCGCGGGCGATTTCGACACGTTGTTTCATGCCACCGGAAAGTTCGCGCGGATAAGCCCTTTCAAAGCCATGCAGACCGACCATCTCAATATAATGCGCCACGATGCCCGCCCGCTCCGCCACGCTTTTCTTGAGCAAACCAAAACCGATGTTTTCCTGCACCGTCAGCCACGGAAACACGCCATTCTCCTGAAACACAAAAACCCGCCGTGGATCAGGTCCCGCCACCGGCTGGCCTTCGACAGTGACATCGCCTTGGGAGCAGGGGAGAAAACCGCCAACGATATTTAGGAGCGTGGACTTGCCGCAGCCGGAAGGACCGACGATGCAGACGAATTCACCCGCCTTGACTTCAAGGTTGATGCGTTCGAGAACATGGATTTGCTCGCCGGCCTGTTTGCCGGGAAAACTCATCCACAGATTTTGAACTTGGATGGCGGGTTGCTTGGCGTTGGTCATCAGTGGTTGCGTTAACGATTGGCGTAGCCCCAACGAACTTCGTCAAACTTTTCCAGCTGGCGCACGAGCAGGTCCAGCACGAGACCAATCAAGCCGATCATGACCATGCCGGCCACGACCAGGTCGTAGCGCTTGCCGGCGTTGCGCGCGTCGATAATCAGGTAACCGAGGCCGGAGTTGACGGCGATCATTTCCGCCGCCACCACCACGAGCCACGCCACCCCCAGGGCAATGCGGATGCCGGTAATGATTTGCGGGAGCGTGGCCGGCAGGATGACACGGCTGAAAAGTTGGAACTGCGTCAGGCCGAAATTGCGGGCCGCGCGCAGGTAAACCGGCTGCATGTTTTGCACTGCAGCCGTGGCGGAAACCGTGATGGGAAAAACGCTGGCCAGAAAAATAAGGAAGATTGGCGCCTTGTCCGTGACCTTAAACCAAAGGATGGCCACGGGAATCCAGGCAATTGGGGAAATCGGGCGCAGCATCTGGATCATCGGATTAAAAGCCTGAAAGGCCCAGCCGTACCAGCCGAGGAACAGCCCAAAGGGCACGCCCACCAGCACTGCCAAGGTGAAGCCCC
The DNA here is from genome assembly GCA_028293325.1 of Pedosphaera sp. Classification (GTDB taxonomy): domain Bacteria; phylum Verrucomicrobiota; class Verrucomicrobiia; order Limisphaerales; family Pedosphaeraceae; genus JAQGOT01. The sequence continues at coordinate 57,489 of JAQGPA010000184.1, forward strand.
ATGTCACACGGTAGAGTGAAGCCACCACATATTTCAACAAGAGCCCCCGCTGAATGAGCTGGATGATGCCCCGCATGACCTCGATCGGTTTTGGGAAAATATCGCTCCCGGTGATCCGCACGCCGGCATCCCATGCCAGCAGAAAAAGGATCGCGACCACAATTGGCAGGACAATCTTCGACCACTGAAAATTTTGAGCTCTGGGGCCGCGGTTCCCGGTGAATGTTGCCAAGTCAGGTTGCGGGGGAGTTGCGCTCATGGTTTTTTTCCTTCCCAGGCGTAAGGTTGGATGGCGGTGTCGTCCTTCACGAACGAGGTATCGACGTAATCTTCGAAGTGCACGGTTCCCTGCATGATGCCCGATTCCACGGCCAATGCCTCGATTTCTTCAAAGTCCTTTTTGAGCGGAGCAAGGTTCGTGTATTTGACGCGGTCGGGTGGTTTGCTCAGCACGAAGCGCAACAGGCGCGGATCCTGATTGTAGTAATTCTGAGCCACGAATTCCGCCGCCTCCATCCGATGATCCATGTTTTGGTCCAGCCACTTGCCGCTGCGGGCGATGCCGTCCACCAGACGCTGGACTTCCGGACGGCGATTTTTAATGGCATCCTCGCTCACCACGAGCACGCAGGAGATAAAATTGGGCCAGATGTCCTTGGTCAAATAAAGCACGCGTCCGTAGCCATCGAGTTCTGTCTGGCCCATGAACGGCTCGCCGGAGGTGATGGCATCCACCGCGTGCTGGCGCAGCGCCACGGGCATGTCGGGTGGAGGCATTTCGACCATGTTGATGTCCTTGATGCTCATGCCGCGATCTTTGAGAGCCTTGTAAATCAGGAGGCGCTGGTTGGAAAAACGGTTGGGCACCGCGACTGTCTTGCCGCGCAAATCTTCGAGGCGATAAATTTGCGAGTCCTTATTGACCATCAAGGCCGTGCCGTCACGATGGCCGAGATAGACGATTTTGATCGGCACACCCTGTTCCCGCAGTTCCATGGCGAGGGGCGCGAGCAGGAAGGTCGCGGGCATGTAACCCGAGAGATAGGCCTCCTTTACTTCCGGCCAGCCATTGAAGCGGATGGGTTCAAAGAAACTTTCACCCGACATGTTCTTGTTGATGAAATCGGTGACTGGACAGGTGAGATGGCAGGTCACCGGGATGAAACCGACCCGGAACTTTTGCGTGGCCTCAACTTTCGGCTTGGGGCCGAAAAACTGGACATGCAGATTCAGCTTCAAATGCAACACGGTGATCAGCGCGGTCCAAAGGACTGCGACAACCAACAATGTGCGTTTAAGTGACATCCGGGGATGTATAACTATGCGAAATGGCGGGCGTTGTCACGCATAAGCCACCGCCGGAGTGCCATTCATTTCAGGCCATCAGCGATAGTAGCGGTTCAGAAAGTAGAGACTCACGGCGAGCACGCCGGAGACGAGCAGCCCGGCGGCAATGGACCAGATCAGGAATACCTTGCGTTTGCGGCGCAAAGCCCTGCCACCCATTCCTGCGAGCAAATAAAAACGCTCCTTTTCTTTGTCTTTTTTAGACCAAAACATGCGGACTGATTAATGATTAATGGTTCACCGGACTAGGGTGAACGATTGACATGGATCATGCCAGTGAAATTTTCCTTACATCAAATCGGATCGGTGAACAGACGACGGACTTAATCTCAAGCCCCCAGATTCGTCCCGACGTGACGCGCGCTCTTGATCCACGGGTGGTCCAGCGGAACAATCTTGCGTTTGCCCGCCACTTTTTCCAGCGGGACCGGTTCGATGCCTTCGCCGCGCGCTGCCACCATGACGCCATAACGTCCCTGTTGTATCAAATCGGCACAAGCGGTGCCAAGCCGGGTGGCCAGCAAACGGTCCACAGCGGAAGGGGCACCCCCACGTTGCACGTAACCGAGAATGGTGACGCGGGATTCCAAATGCGTGAGTTCCTCCAGTTGCCGGGCGAGGCGCAGCGTGTTGCCCGTGTGATGCAGTTCCAGTTCGGCCAGGGCGGCCTTTGCCTTTTTGCGCTCGGGTTTGTTTTTTGCCTTTTCCTTTTTTTCCATGGCCCGCTGGTAGAGCACGGCATCCGCCTTGGATAGCGCTCCTTCGGCGACGGCAACAATGCTGAAGCGTTTTCCGCTGCGCGAGCGTTGGCGGATGGCCCGGGCGATGTTCTCGACGTCGTAGGGAATTTCCGGGATCAAAATCACATCGGCGCCGCCGGCGATGCCCGAGCCCAGCGCCAGCCAGCCCGCGCGATGGCCCATGATCTCCACCACCACAATGCGATGATGGCTATGCGCCGTGCTGTGGAGCCGGTCAATGGCTTCGGTGGCGATGCCCAGTGCCGTGTCAAAACCAAATGTCACATCCGTCATCGCCACGTCGTTATCAATGGTCTTGGGCAGGGTGATAATGTTCAGGCCTTTTTCCTTGAGCTTGAGCGCGGTTTTTTGTGTGCCGCCGCCGCCGAGGCAGACGAGGACATCGAGATGGTTCTTTTCATAATTCTCGATGATGGCGTCCGTGGCATCGATGATCTTGCCGCCCACGGGCATCCGGTCCGGGCGGTCCCGGCTGGTGCCAAGAATGGTGCCGCCCACGGTCAAGATGCCGGACAGGGCGGATCCATCCAGGGCGATGGTGCGATTTTCCATCACGCCGCGAAACCCATCGAGGAAGCCGAGGACCTGCATGCCGAAGTAGCCATGCGCCGCCTTGCCGATGCCGCGAATCGCAGCGTTTAAACCGGGCGAGTCGCCCCCCGAAGTTAATATGCCTATATGCTTTTCCATTTAATTCTCGTTCTCTTTCAACCGGCGCTTTTGCCCAGGGTATTACCCTACATTACCCCACTTCAAAAAATGTTAAGACATAAAAGGAGATAAGCCAGTTCTAGATTATGTTAAAGCGAATAGTTGCCGGCAATCGGGGGAAGGAATGAAGTTTTGCGGCAGCGGAGGTGAAACATGAGCTTTCAATTAAAGCGTGATGAAAAGCCCGGCCGCGGAATTCGCAGGATTTTCAAGCAGGAGCTGGCGGCAATTATTGAGCACCTGGAAAACCAGCGGAATGATCACCAGGGCGAGGCCGTCCACGATGCGCGTAAGGAGCTGAAGAAAACCCGCGCCACGTTGCGACTGGTTCGCTCCCGGCTCGGCAAAAAGATTTACCGCCGGGAAAATGGAAACTTGCGTGAAGTGGGCCGGGTGTTGTCGCCACGACGGGATGTGCAAGTGTTGGCGAAGGCGTGCGGGGAATTAAAAAGGAACTTTGGCGATGCCGGGCACACAAAGCCATTTGAAAAATTGCAAGCGGCACTGTTGGAACAGCGGCGGCGGACGTTTGCTTTGGGGACGGACGGGGATGCAAAATTGGAATTGGCGCTCCGGGATGTCTGCCAGCGGGTGAGGCGCTGGCCGCTGAAGAAATTAAAATGGCCGGATCTGTGTTGCGGTTTGCGGCACAGTTATCGGCGCGGTCGTGAGGCAATGGAATCCGCCGATCATGCGCGCACAAATGCAAATTTGCATGAATGGCGGAAACGGGCGAAGGATTTATGGTTTCAACTTTGTCTCTTCACGCGGGTCTTTCCAAAATCCAGCAGTGAATTGGTGAAAGGCCTGGAACAACTCGGCGATTATCTGGGGGACGACCATGATTTGGTGATGCTCGAACAGGCGGCAAAGACCAGCGGACTCACCAAGGGGGAATTGGAACGGCTGTCACAGTTGCTTCAATCGCGGCGTGAGCCTTTGCAGGCAGCCGCTTTCGCGCTGGGCCGGTTGCTTTATCTGGCAAAGCCCGGACGCTTTGCCCGGCGCATGGAGCAATGCTGGCAAGCCGGGCATCGCAAATGAACGCGCCGCTGTGGCTAGGACAGCAACCGGGAAAGGACAAAAATCAGCAGGATGGCCGCGATGACGAAAATGCTGCCCAAAACTTTCTTGCTGCGATGGGTATCGCTGCAGGAACCGCATTGCAGGCATTTCCTGATCGTGTTTGAAACCCGATGCCCACAGCAGCGGCATAAATTATAAAGTGCCATGTGCTCTATTAGACGGAAGCATGCAGGTGAGCGTTCAAGATTCCTTAAGAAACAAAGCCTGTTCATTTGGTTCCCATTCAGGATAAACTGTGGGGTTTTTTATTTCGCGTGAAAATTCCCGGACGCGATTTGCCGGGCGCAACCGAGCGACCGCACTCAGTGCGCGGGTCCGTTATCGATGGGAGCGCTGGGCTTGGCGTCCGGCAACATGTCCTGACTCTGATTCAGATAATAGAAAAGCGCGCCAATCGCCACAATGAACAGCAGGCAAAATCCCGTGAACAGGAGAATCGTACGCAAGCCTCCGCTTTGCTTGGAATGTCGATGATGTCGTTCCATGGATGGGAAGATAGTGAATGGCTTCCGGACAGATGGCAAGCGAAGATGCCGTCCCCTGACGAAATGTGAGAACCAGGCATTTGGGCCGCGGCGGGGAATGAATCCAACCGCTTGTCTTTCCCGTGCTTCCGTGAGCAGCTTGACTTTCGCCCCGCCGACTGATAGCAGTTGTTTAGTTCTTTGTCTGCTAAATGGCCTGATTTATTCAGGCCAACGGGGGATCCAAATATTTCCGGCAACGGAATTGGGGCTAACGGTGCCTGCGGCATCGGGAACACTTAGTGGTTCCAGCCCGACAGCTAACCTCGTCAGCGTAAACATTAAGGGCAATGGAGGTCTTCAAACACCCACCCGCCTTTCAAACGTTATTCTGCTTTTCGCTGCAGGCGAGAGGTGTAATGCCATCGCATTATTATGATCGCCAGTAATACACGGCGGCCGCGCAACGTCGGTGTCGCCCCGGCTGCAGCCATTCTTTATGGTGACTGGGGCACGAGCAAAGCCTATGTCATCGGCCTGGCTTTTGCGGGCGCGGCCTACGGTTCATTCTGGCTGATTGCGGCCATGTGCCTGCTGACCGCGCTGGTGGGCGTGAACTACATGACCATCTGCAAGCATTACCCGGATGGCGGCGGCGTGTACGCCAGCGTGCGGCATCGTTCGGAAATTATTTCCATCGTCGGTGCGTTTCTGCTAATCGCCGATTACATTGTCACGGCGGCCATCAGCGCCCTCTCGGCATTTCAATATCTGGGCGTGCCGCATCCGGAAATTTTTGCGGCCGTCGCCATTGCGGCCATCGGCGGGCTGAATGTCTTTGGCCCGAAGCATACGGGCGGGCTGGCCTTTCTGATTTCCGTGCCGACCGCGCTGGTGGTTTTGCTGCTCGGGCTTTTCTGCCTGCCGCACCTCGGCACGGCAGTGCATAACTTGCAGCCGCTGACCGGCGGCTTTTGGAAGAATTGGAATGGATTTGTCGGTGTGGTGCTGGCCTTGTCCGGCGTGGAGGCCATTGCCAACGCCACCGGCGTGATGAAATTAAACAAGGGCACCACCGAGGCCAACCCGTGCGTCTCCAAAACCTCCACCCCCGCGCTGCTTTGGGTAATGATCGAAGTTTGCCTGTTCACCGCGCTGCTCGGCCTGGCGATGCATGCGCTGGGCGGCTTGGCGGTCAACAAGGATGACGTGGACGCGCCGGGCAATCCCGGGGTGCGCGATTACATGCTCCGTTACATGGCGCAGATATTTGTCGGCGGCTCGCTGGGAGCGACGGCCGGGCACATTGCCGCCTGGGCGGTGAGCATTGTGTTCGGCTGCCTGCTGCTCTCCGCCGTCAACACGGCGATTGTGGATTTGATTGCCATTTCGTTCCTGATGTCGCGCGACGGCGAACTGCCGCCCACGTTTCAAAAGCTGAACAAATTCGGCGTGCCCAATATGGGCATCATCGTCGCCACCATCATTCCGCTGGTGCTGGTGCTGGTCGTGAAGGACATGGCCGGCCTGGCGGAACTGTATGCCGTAGGCGTGGTGGGAGCCATCGCCACCAATTTGGGTGCGAGTTCCACCGATAAAAAACTTGGACTAAAAGTTTGGGAACGCCTGCTCATGTTCGGCACGTTCATGATCATGCTGGCCATTGAAATATCACTTTTCTGGGACAAGCCCAACGCCCGCATCTTCACCATCACCGTGCTCGTGGTTGGCTTGATCCTGCGCGGATTGGCGAGCGAACATTTTCAAAGAAAAAAACGTGCGGCGGACGTCGCTGCCCTGGCCGCAATTTCGGCACCGACCCAGGAGACGGCATTTATCCCCAAGCCAATGGACGTTTCCAACTCGCCCATGCTCTGCGCCGTGCGCGGACCGGGCAAGACGCTCGATTTTGCCATCGGCGAAGCAAAAGACAGTCACCGCCCGCTGCTGCTGCTGTTCGTGCGCGCACTGCCGGTTTTGAATGAAGCGGACGCAAAGCGCAAATGGCAGGACGATGACGAGGCGCGGGAAATATTCACCTCCGCCAAAACGAAGGCGGATGGTCATCCCGTTTATCCCTGTTACGCTGTGAGCGATTCCGTGGCCGATACGATTGTGGACATCACCGCAACGATGGGAGCAACGCATCTTATTTTAGGCGCGTCCGAGCGCAAAGGACTGGCGCAGTTCCTCCGAGGCAGCATCGTCCATGATATTTCCGACAGCCTGCCGGAGGACATTCATCTGCTGGTTTACGCTTAACTGAAAATACCCGACGCGTCAGGCCTTACAGCTTCGGCGTAGGCGGCTTGATCGGGGCTTGGAAACTTAACACGCCCTGGGCTTTGGTTTTGCGTTTGAAAACCTTGTCGCGACAGGTGACGTAGAGTTCGTCATGGTTCGGGCCGCCGAAGACGATATTGGAGAGTGCCGCCGATTGTGGCTTGGGAATGATGCCGTTTACGCGGCCGGCTTGATCGCAGATTTGCACGCCCAACTCGGTGGTGACGTAGAGCCAGCCATGCGTGTCCACCGCCATGCCATCCGCGCCGCTCTGCATGCTGCCGTCGGCGATGTGCAGGTGAAAAAATCTCTGCTTCTGCGCCAGCGAGCCGTCCGGCTGGATTTGGAAGGAATAAACGAACTGCCCTCGCGTGTCGGAAACCAACAGCAGGCTTTGATCGGGAGTGAGTCGGATGCCGTTCGGGAAAGTGATGCTTTCGTCCACGACCCTCTTTTCCCCACGCGCGTTGATGAACCAGACTTTCTTGTTTTTATGATCGGTGAAGTAAATTTCGCCTTTGTACGTGACGGCCAGATCATTGCATTCCGCGTCTTCGGCGATGACGGTTTCCTTGCCGTCGGCATCATAAGAGACGATGCGCTTGGAGGCAAATTGGCAGGCGTAAAGTTTGCCATCGGGACCAAACATGAGTCCGCTGGCACTGGGATGATTGGCGACGAAGACCGACACCTTGCCGTCCAAGCCGATCTTGTTAATGGCCTTATCACGCGGGTCGCAGAAGAATACTTCACCGGCGGCATTGGCCGCGGGGCCATCGGTGGATTTATGGCCGGCGCTCGCCACCTGCCAGCCTTCACCGGGAATCAGCACATCCATGAGCGGTTGCCGGGAGCCTTTGCCCGCGACGACGGGCGCGGGGTAATCTTTCCAGAGCCAGCGGAGGGCGTCGGGAAAGATGGCGTCCGCGTGCTTTTGCGTGTGCGCGCCGTCGCCCCAGACATGATTGACTTCGTAGCCGGAGAATTCCAGGGCGGAAAGCATCTCCTGGGCGGCCAGCCACCAATTACCGCCGTAAATATTGTGATCATTGGAACCATCCTGCAAAAAAACGCGAATGGGTTTGGGCTCCGTCTGGCGGATTGACGTGGGATATTCGTTGCCGCCGCGCAGGCCGACAAAGGTGCCGATGGAACTGAACACGCGAGTGAATGCTTCCGGATGTTCCCAGGCCGCGGTAAACGCGGCAATCGCGCCCGAACTGCTGCCGCCAATGGCGCGGTCGTTGCCGTTGGTGCTGAGATTATATTTTTGGGCGACGTCAGGTAAAAGTTCCTCCAGCAAAAAACGGGCGTAATCATCACCCAAGCCGTCGTATTCATAGCTGCGATTAAAACGATCCAGCGCATTGGTGGAAAGTGATGTTACGATGCCAGGCTTGATAAAGACGCCAATGATGACCGGTATTTCCTTTCGCGCGATGAGGTTGTTGAAAACATTCGTGGCGCTGTAAATGAGGCCATCCTGAAAAACCATCACACAGGCGGGCGTGGCGGGATCATATTGTTTCGGCACATAGACCCAGTACTCGCGCGTGGTGCCGGGATAAATTTTGCTTTTGTCGAAACTATATTTCGTCACCTCGCCTTGGGGCACTCCCGGCTGCGGTTTTGAGTCGGGGCCGGGAACGTAGTCATCCGCGGCGTTGACAGTGGCAGTCAGGGAAATAGCGAACAATCCAATCAGGAGTGAGGTGCGCATAAGGATGCGGCCATTATACTGAAGTCAGGGCAGAGTTCAACACAAAGCCGTGCGGTCACAGCCGCTCACATTCCCGACGGAAAACGAACCTACTGCTTCGGTTCAACCGCTGGGGCAGGTTTCTTGGGCGCGGCCGGTTTTGAAGGCGGCGGCAATTCGGCATGCTGCGGTGTGACCTGCTCAATGTTGGGAGTAACATCGGCGTCCACATTGCGCAATGCCCAGGCGACGCCGCCAAAGAGTATGTTCTGGTAACGCTCGCTCATCCAGACGTCCTCGCGATGCCCCATGGAGGTGTAGAAGACGCGGCCTTTGCCGTACTTGCGCGCCCAGGTGGCAGGGTAGGGCGGGCGTTCATACGGTTCGCCAACCATGCCGGACGTTTCCTGCACGAGGAGGACATGCAGATTTTTCGCGAAGTCCTTCAAGGAATACCATTCCTCCATGGCTTCAAAGCTCGGGGCCAGGCCGGTCATGCCGGAAAAGTTGGCATCAACGACGCGCATTTTGGCCGTTTGTTGCTTGCCGTGGATGATGAATGCGCCACCGAGCATCTGCACATAGGAATCGGCCTTGTCACCGTAATTGTGATAGCGGGATGAACGGTTCGTATCGACAAAGCCCTCAACTTCGTTCGTATGAAACGTATCTGTGGCTGAGTGCGTGCCGATAAAACCCTTGCCCTGTTTGACCGCATCGATGAAGGCGGCCTTGCCCGCCTCCGTCATGGGCGGGTTTTTGTCGGTGCCGGGCGTGGTGAGCAAGCCCGTGGTGTAAAAAAAGAAGGCATCAAACTGCGCAAGATATTGCGGCGTGAAAAGGCTGCCATCCTTGGAGAAGGTGAAATCGACGCCATGTTTGGGACCAAGGTCGGCAAGGATTTGTTCGGCAAAGCTCAATTCGGTCCCCCTGCGCTTGATGACGCTGTGCTCAAAGCCGGACGATTTGGAAAAGAAAAGCACCTTCTTGGGCTTGGTTTGGTCAGCGAGGGCAAAATTGCAGTAGCCCGTCAGGCCAAGGCCGCACGCGGCGGCGCCGGTGCGGAGGATCATTTCACGTCGATTCATAATAGGTTATGGGGAGACTGTGTTATTGGTTGTGGCTGGGTGAGCGGGGGGCGGCGCGGTGGAAGGCGGCACGGGATTACCGTCAGCCGTGCGCGGTTCCATGACTTCGACGCGCGTGCCGTCCGGATCGTAATAGTTGATCTGCCGCTTGCCGTTGACGCCGGTGCGGATTTCGGTTGGCGGCTTGCACTCCTTGGGCAAGGGCCGCGTCTTCAATATTTCCGCGGCCTTCGACACGTCGGGCAGCTCCAGGCAAATATGATGCTCCCCGCCATGTGGGCCCGGCGGGGGGAGTTCGGAGTATAGCATCAGTTCGAGGTAATCATCACCTTCCGGGACTTTCAGGTTCACCCAACTGAGTGATTTGCCGTTGCGACTGCCGCGCCAGGTTTCCTTGAAGCCGAGGATATCGCAATAAAACTTCTTCGACGCCTCCACGTCGCCCACCAGGATGCCGAGATGACTCATGCGGGTGGAAATGCGCGTGTCCGGCAGATGTTTTCCCTTCTCGCGAACGGTCCAGCCATCGGGAGCGTATTGCACCAACTCCACCTGATGACCGTCCGGGTCGATGATGTTGAAATTCAGGTTGCCGATGCGGCCTTTGCCGACCTTATCCGGAACTTTGACACCATGTGCCGCGAGGTAAACCCGCATGGCTTCCGCGTCATCGGTTTCGATGGAGATATGGTTAAGGCGGTCGGTGCCGGCTTCTTTTTCCGGAAAGAGTTCGAGATATTGGCGGTCACTGATCTTGATGAAGGCCAGGCGAATGCCGCCGGTGTCATTGGTCAGCGCATAAGGCTCCGCGAAGCCGAGGAAATCCTTGTAAAAAGCGCGGGATTGTTCCAGGTCATGCACGTAAAGGGCAATATGCGCCACGCCCGTGATGTGGGGCCGTTGGGGTTCCGCCGCCGAAAGCGACAGCGATGCGCTCAGGAGGGTGGCCAGCAGGAATTTGATTTTCATTCGGTTTTCTGGTGAGACGTTCGGATTGAGATGGAGGTTACTGATTTGGAGCCATTCAGACAATTTTGTCTTAAAAGCGTTGGGAAGCGGCAGAGCGGAGTTGTTGTTCCAACTTTCTCCGGGCTGCCCGACTGCTGACCAAGTCAACAATCGCACCCACGCCAAACCAGCAACCGAACGTAAAAGCGGCGCTCCCGGCACTACGGAACCCTTGTTGCAGAAAGATGAGGAAAAAGATGATCACCCAGGGAATGGCCATTATTTGGATCAGGGTGCGAATCACGGCACGATGATGCTTTTGTGCGTTTAATCCCCGCCACATCCCCACCCAGCCCAAGGCCCAGAAATCCATCACGAGCATCAGGATGCCGCCGAGAAAAAGTTCAATGAAAATGAATTGGTCATCCCAGCTCATGTGCAAAGCTTTGGAAAAAATCAGCACAGTGGCCACCAAACCGAGATTGAGACAGCCAAGGGTGATCAGGGAGCCGATAAAATGCCGGGTGAGCGCGGCTTTTTGTCCTGCCAGGATGGCTTGAACGGAAAGCGGGGTGACGAGAAGCAATTCCAGCGCGCCGCTCTGACGGTCTTCGCTCATGCGCCGGCTGGCTTCGATGATGACCAGGGTTTTGATAATGAGATGCAGGCCGAACGCCACGAACATGGCAGTGATAAAGGCGGGCTCGTTTCTGGAAGTCTTGGTGACGGAAATGATTATCGCCAGCAGCCAGATGGGAGTCAGGATCAGAAGCGCTTTCCTGGCCATCCGCCGAGGGGACGAGTCTCGAACCGTCAGCCAGTAAAATGGATTGCCGGCCAGGAATGGAAGATGCCGCGCCTTGCGCGGGGAAGCATCAGTCCAAAAAAAGAAGGCGCGCCAGCGGTGCCAGGCTTGTGCAAGTCGGGAGGGATTCCCTTCTTGCCAGGAACGCGGCAGCACGATGTTGGCGGCGATGATACAAATCAACCCCATGAAAAAGAGGGTCTCAAGTGAATGCCAGTAGTCCGCTGAGCCCAGGCCGAACCGGTACCAGGAATCAAACCCATTCATGTACGCATAACCGGGGCTGGGCCAGAGGAGGAAATCTAGCGCGTTAGTTTTTAACAACAAGGTTTGCAACCACCACAAGGCCGGACACGCTCCGGCCAGCATCAGCACCGCCAGAAAGGTGTGCATGATGGCCTGCTTGGCTTCGTGGTTCACGGCGGAAACAAACATGCCGAGGCTGAGTGAAAAAAAGAGTGTCATGACAAATACGAGCAGCAGACGCGCAAACTCCTGGCCGGTGACTCCGCCCAGCAGCAGCGTCAGGCCGAGAATTGGAAAAATGGCCAACAATCCAAAGCAGGCATGCAAGGAGGTGGCGACGAACTTGCCAAACACGATATCGTAGGATTTTAAATCCGTAAGATAGAGCAACCCGAGCGTCCCTTCTCGCTTTTCCTCCGAAAGACAATCCGAGGTGAGGAACACGCCCGCCAACATGCTGAAACCCAAGGCGAGAATGCCCAGCGCGTTGAGGAGGTGCTGGCCCATTTGCAGCGTGGAAGCCTGCCGGCTGTAGAAGAGCAGCACGACCCAGATGACCAGGACGATGAGCGCCGCCCCAAAGCGCATCCAGTAAGTACCGGCCCGCCGCGCGGCAACCCGCAACTCCCGGTCAACAATGGGCAGGACAATCATGATTAATAGTTATTTGCGGATGTAAGTGTCATTTCACTCCCGCATTGGTTGTAGGCGGCGCGTTCATGCGCCGGAGGAACATCGAGGCATTCTCCGCGATAATTCCGACGGGGCTGTTTAAGGATCGCCGGAGGACGGGCGCTAATAGAGTTTTCTTTTCATCCGGGGTGAGCAATTCCTCCAGTCCAAATGCCGCGCCAAGCCAGACATTGAGATCTGGATCTTGCATGCGGGCGAGCAGCAGGGGAACAATCTGCTGCTTTTCACTTTTGAATTTGCATAGCGCATCAATGGCGCTTCGTCGCACAAGACTCTCAGAATCGGTGAGACAATTCGTGAGCGCGGGCACGCTGATTTCAGGGCGGCTGGCGATTCCGCCCAAAGTCGCCGCGGCCATCATGCGGGTCCATGGTTTGGTGTGATTCAGTTCCCCGATCAGGAGCGGGACGGCGGCTTGGGCATTCGTGCCCAGGTATTTTAATGTTCGAGCCGTTCGATTCCAACTCGTCGCGCTCACATCGGCGGCTAATGCAATCAGATTATCCGGCGATTCCTGCCGGATTTTCATCAGGGCAGCCGTCGCGCGGCAGGCGATGATGTAGTCTTTGTCCTGGCTCGCCACCAGCAATGCCGGGATCGCCTTTTGCGCCATCGGTCCCATTTCGCCCAAGGCCGTGGCGGCTTGAGCATGACGGGTGTTTTCGGGAATTATGTGATGTGGAGCGATAAACCGGTTATAAAGCTTCTCATGATGTTTGGCATAGGCAATGAACCTTAGTTTGAGCGGGGA
>JAQGPA010000197.1 GCA_028293325.1 Pedosphaera sp.
GATGGGCCACATAATTTCTTTGCCGGTAATCAATGAGCCGGTCGCGCGTGAGAAAATTGAGTGTCTTTTCGGTGCCGGTCAAGGAACGGCCCAGGGGCTGGTTGGGCCAGAGCGTCTCATTCAAGAGCTCCTGCACGTGGTGCTGTGGCTGGTCCTGGTACATCGCCAGTTCCTCTTTGATGACACTGCGTTCCTTGTCAATATCCACGACGTCGAACTTCGAGTTGAGAAACATGTCTGTCAACACGTCCAGCAATTCGGCGAAACGGTCGTAACAAGCTTTGGAATGGTAACAGGTCAACTCCTCACTGGTGAAGGCATTCAGGTAACCGCCGATGCCTTCAACGTCCTGTGAGATTTGCCGGGCGGAGCGCTTTTTTGTGCCCTTGAACAAGAGATGTTCGATAAAATGGCAGGCGCCATTCAATTCGGCTGGCTCATAGCGTCCGCCCACGCCGACCCATAAGCCCAGGCTCACGCTGGCCATATGCGGCATTTCCGCCGTTGCGACGGTGAGGCCATTCTCTAATTGAGTAACCTGATACATGTAAAGTAAGGGCAAGCTAACAGGTTAAACACTTTGGAACAACCCGATAACCCGAAAACGTTTAGGCAGATCAGGCGAAGGCCTTGGGCATGATATCCGGCGGACCAACGCGGCGTTCGTAATCCAAAATGATATCGATGGCTTCCTGGGGATCATCGGTGATGGTGAATAAATCCAGATCTCCGGGGCTGATGAACTTTCCCTTGTCCAGCGTGACTTTCATCCATTGCAACAAACCTTTCCAATAATCGCGACCAAAGAGAATCATGGGAAAGCGGGGGATGCGCTGGGTTTGCACCAGCGTGAGGACTTCAAAAAATTCGTCCAAGGTGCCGAAGCCGCCGGGCATAAAGACGAAACCGATGCTGTACTTGACGAAGCAAACTTTGCGGGAAAAGAAGTAATGAAAGTGGATGGGAATGTTGGCGTAACGATTGCCCGATTGTTCGTGCGGCAGTTCGATATTCAGGCCGACGGACTTGCCTTTAACGGAGCGGGCTCCCTTGTTTGCTGCTTCCATGATGCCTGGCCCGCCGCCGGTAATCACAGCCAGATTGTGTTTGGCGAAGGCCTTACCCAGCGCCATGGTAGCCTGATAATAGGGATCAGTGGGCCGTGTGCGCGCAGAGCCGAAGATGGTCACTCCGGGACCAACCTGGGACAGGACTTCGAAGGAATCGACAAACTCGGCCATGATTCTGAAAATGCGCCAGGGGTCTTCCTTGATGAAACTGATGGTCGTGTTGTTCATGGTTGAAGCATAAACGGGACGGAAAAATACACAAGCGCACGGGCAGCGTCCGGAGGAAGGCTTTTGGTGGTGGGGCTGTGGGCTTGCCGCCGCAGCCGGAGAAGAATTAAAGGAGGACAACTTGACGGTGCGGTTAATTCGGTGGAGCGTACTGCAAGTTCCGGCATGCGATGCGGCGGGCACTAAAAGATCAACAGAAAGGAGTCAAAGTGAAGATAGCATTCATTGGTTTGGGCAACATGGGTACACCCATTGCTCGCAACCTGATCAAGGCAGGTCACACACTGACAGTTTATAATCGGACGCGGAACCGTGCCGAGGCGCTGCAATCAGCGGGTGCAAAAATCGCTGACACACCGGCTGAGGCTGCGGCTAATGCCGAAGTGCTCATAACGATGCTGGCGGACGATGGCGCCGTGGAGGCGGTCTTATTTGCGCCGGGCAATGCCATTGAGGTCCTCCGTGCGGGCGCTGTTCATATTTCCTTGAGCACAATCAGTGTAGCCCTATCGCGTCGCCTGACAGAAGCTCATCGCGAAAAACGGCAACACTATGTTGCCGCGACCGTCTTTGGCCGGCCTGATGCCGCTGCCGCCGCCAAGCTGTTTGTTGTCGCGGCGGGTGCGCCGGAACAGATCAAGCTTTGCCAGCCTCTCTTCGACGCAATTGGGCAGAAGACATTTGTGGCTGGTGAGGACGCTCCGGCCGCCAACGTCATCAAATTGGCGGGAAATTTCCTGCTCACGGCAACCATCGAAGGGCTGGGGGAAGCCTTCGCGCTGGTTCGGAAATGCGGGCTCGATCAGAATGCCTTTCTGGAGTTCCTGACCGGCTCACTTTTTACCGCGCCAATCTACCGAAATTACGGTGGCATGATCGCCGCGGATAAATTTGAACCGGTGGGGTTCAAATTGCCGCTTGGAATGAAGGACAACCGTCTGCTGCTCCAGGCCGCAGAGGAGGCTGCGGTCCCAATGCCGCTGGCCAGCCTGGTGCATGATCGATTTGTGGCTGCGTTGGCCCAAGGATTGGGCGAGTCCGATTGGGCCGCGATTGCACGCATCTCCTATCAAAATGCGGGACTCAAGGATGGCGAATAAAGCCGCGTTGCGGTGGGATATCTTGCTTAACCGTTCTCACAAGCCTTGAGTTCGGGCTGTGCCCAAAAAAAACAGGCCCTTGCGGGCCTGCGATGAGTAAACGTATGCGAAATTAACTAGCTACAGCCAGAAGCGTCCGCAGCTAAAATGTAATTGTATTGATATGTCTCTGAATAGCAGATGTTTGTATAATTATTATATCATTATTATTTTGGAATAATGATAGTCCGGCAGAACCCGTAATTCGCCCGACGTTGGATTTCGGGAGGTGTCCCAAATCCTTCTGCTTGGAAAGGAAAAACAGCTGTTTCGCTCTGGGGCGGAGCGTTGTGTTTTCCAAGTAGTCGTGGTTTATTGATGGGCATTCTGCCACTCGCATCACCGGAGCACGTCATTTCCAATCGTGACGTGATCGATGTTTCTGCGTATGGCACCTGTCGCGGGCGGCGGATCCCGCGGTGATCAGGAGCGCATCCGCCGCCTTGATCTCCACGGCAGCGCGCCTCAACTTCCTTAGTTCACACTACAACACGTCGTGCCAGGCGACGCAAATGCAAACGGCGTGACCAGGAAATGCCCGGTGAAGGAATAATTGGCACGCGCCGTGCGAGCCATCAAAAATGTGCTAATTTTGAGTGGTAGGTCAGTTTGGTCCAGATAGGCCCTCGGCCGCAGGGATGTATTTATTTTTGTATGCGCTTGTCACCACGAAGGAAAACTTCATCACAGTCCGTCATTTCCGGAAAGACTGCACCTCGAAAGGAAGTCGCGGAGTCTCTCTTTCCAGGGTTTGAAGTTGAAGAAGTGCAAGTCAGCAGTGCCAGAATTCATACTCTCCGCAAAGGTGACGGTCCGCCGTTGCTTCTGCTGCATGGCTATCCACAGACCCATGTCATCTGGCACAAAATCGCCGGCAGTCTCGCAGAGAAGTTCTCTGTCGTCCTAGCCGATCTTCGCGGCTACGGCGATTCCAGCAAGCCCGGTGGCGGCGAGAGGCACGAAAACTACTCTTTCAGGGCGATGGCGCAAGATCAGGTCGAGGTCATGCGGTATTTCGGGCACGGCAAATTCTTCATCGCCTCCCATGACCGTGGGGCGAGAGTCGCCCACCGACTTTGCCTTGATCATCCGACAAGCGTTCGCAAAGTCTGTTTTATGGACATCATTCCGACGCTGACCATGTACCGCGACACGAGCAAAGATTTCGCGACAAAGTACATGTGGTGGTTCTTTCTCATCCAAAAAGAGCCACTGCCGGAACACATGATCGGATGTGATCCAGAGTTCTTTTTGGACAAGCACTTCCAGGTGCAGAATGGCACGCCCGGAGCCATCACGCCGGAGGCGATGGTTGAGTATCGCCGATGCTTCTGCAATTCAGACGCCATCCATGCAAGTTGCGAGGACTATCGAGCAGCAGCAACGATCGATCTTGAAATGGATGAGGCGGACGAAAAGGCTGATCGCAGGGTCAAAGCACCAGTACTGGCCTTGTGGGGAGCGAAGGGGGAGATTGGAAAGCTCTGGCACGTCCTCGATGCCTGGAGAAGCTATTCAAAGTCCGCAGTCGCTGGGCGAGCGCTCGACAGCGGACACTATTTGGCGGAGGAGCAGCCGGAAGAAGTCTTAAGTGAATTGAAGCGTTTCTTCGACGAATAGAGGAGGGAAAATGCGTTACAAACAAATTGACCAGACGCCCAAGACATTCATTCTGGTCTTCGAGACCGGCGATGAACTTGCTGAGGGGTTGAGACTGTTCGCGAACGAACAGAAATTGTCCGCCGCCAGTTTCAAGGCCGTTGGTGCTCTCTCGTCTGTTCGCCTTGGTTGGTTCAGCTGGGAGAGCAAGAAGTATGAGCTGTCCGTTCAGTTGGACGAGCAGATCGAGCTTCTTTCTCTGATTGGAGATGTTGCACTCAAAGACGGTGAGCCGCAGGTTCATGCCCATGTTGTCATTGGCAAGAAAGACGGAACAGCTCACGGTGGACATTTACTGGAAGCTCATATCCGCCCCACGTGTGAAGTTGTCCTTGTTGAAAGCCCGGCGCATCTGCAAAAGCGTATTGATCCGGACTCCGGCCTGGCATTGATACGGCTCTAGTGTTTAGCGAGTTTTGCGGAGACGACCGATGATTCATGAAACAAAGGTCAAAATGGCCGTGTTTGGACCAGGTGGGCAGCGCATCTTAACGCTCGGCGAGGACAATGCGGCTAGGCTTTGGAACGCGGTGGATGGGAATGCAGTCGGCCAACTGTTGAAACACAAGGGTGCCATAAATGGAGCGATGTTCGATTCTCAAGGAAACCGGATATTGACCTGGAGCGACGACGGCACTGCACGCATTTGGAACGTTTCGCGCGATGAAGCGTTTCCCCTTGAGAAACGAATTTTGGATTTCGAAGTCCGCAGTGGAACTACACTTGGCTCGGACGACTGAGTGGGTGTGCTCAGTTCGCATGCTGGTTGGCATTTAGGTGACTGGCGACATCTCCGATTTAATCCCATGCTTGATTTTGTTTCTACGAGTAAAATGACAAAAGAAAAATGAGCTATCCACTTGATAGCGGATAGCTCATTTGAGGAGGGTTAAAACAGCCTATTTAAAAGACTTGTTACAGGTTTAATGAGTATAATGAGCTATGAACATCCGAGGCTCTCGCCGCAATTCAGGCATTTGTAGCAAGCGCCGTTGCGCACGGCCATGTGACCGCAGCTTGGGCAAGTCGGTGCGTCCTGTTGAAAATGCGCCACGGATTCGCTTAGGCTGCTGACTTTTCTGACGGTGCTTACGATCTTATGGCCACCGTTCGTTCCGGCGGGTTTCAATTCCATCAGATCCGTGTCTTCGGAGATGGGCAGTTCCGGCACCGGCCGATTGATCTGCTTCTTCACCTCTTCCAACAGGCCAGGCATGGACAGCTCTGGCTGGTTGCGATTGACGGTATGCGCTTCGCGGTAGCCGGGAATGAATTGGAATGCCATCCAACGGAACACGTAGTCGGTGATGGATGCCGCATTGCGGACTTCCGGGTTCTTGGTGAAACCGGACGGTTCAAAGCGTTGGTGAGCGAACTTCCGGACCAGAGCCTCCAGCGGCACTCCGTATTGGAAGGCCATGCTGGTGAGGGTGCCGATGCTGTCCATCAAACCGCCGATGGTGGAACCTTCCTTGGCCATGGTGATGAATAACTCGCCCGGTTGACCATCCTCGAACAGCCCAACCGTGAGATAACCTTCATGGCCGGCGATGTCGAACTTGTGCGTCAGCGCCGTGCGCGTATCCGGCAAACGGCGGCGCAATGGTTGCACGGCCTGATCGCGTAGTTTGGCAATTGTTAGTTCGAGTTCCTTAACACGATTAATCTCAGCGGCAACAGCGTCAGCTTTGTTACCACCTTCGTTGGTCTTTTTGGTGTTAAGCGGTTGCGAACGTTTTGAACCATCGCGATAAATGGCTACGCACTTGAGGCCCATCTTCCAAGCCTGCACGTAGGCATCGCGAATATCTTCAACCGAGCAATCCTGTGGCAGATTGACGGTCTTGGAAATTGCCCCGCTGATAAACGGTTGGGCGGCGCCCATCATCTTCAAGTGAGCCATGTAACCGATGCTCCGCTTGCCTTGATAGGCCTTGAATGCGCAATCGAATACTTCCAGATGTTCCAAACGCAAGCCGCTGGCCACCGTCTTGCCATTTTCTTCCACATCTTCAATGGTGTCGTATTTCTCGATGTGGGCGACGATTTTTTCAATCTCGGCGGTTTTGTAGCCTAACCGGCGCAAGGCTTCCGGCACCGTGCGATTAACCAACTTCAAAAGCCCGCCTCCCGCGAGCAATTTGTATTTTACCAGTGCGATGTCGGGTTCGACGCCAGTGGTGTCACAATCCATAAGGAAAGCGATGGTTCCGGTGGGTGCGAGCACGGTGACCTGGGCATTGCGATAACCCATCTTTTCGCCGCGTACGAGCGCACGGTCCCAGCATTTGCGAGCTTCTTCCTTCAAATAATTGAATTCACGGCTTGGCTGGATTTTTTCCACGGCGTCCCGGTGCAACTGGATGACGCCGCGCATGGCAGCGATGTTGTCCTTGGTTACCGGCTTGGATACGTGAGCGCAACGGGCGTCCTGGTAGCCCTTGAACGCGCCGATGGTGCTGGCGATCTCGGCCGATTGCTCATAGGCATGGCCGGTCATGACCGCAGTGATGGCACCCGCGAGCGCGCGGCCTTCATTGGAATCATACGGCAGGCCGTAGCTCATGATGAGTGAGCCGAGGTTGGCATAACCGAGCCCTAAAGTGCGGTAAATGTGCGAGTTCTCAGCAATTTCCTTGGTGGGGTAGCTGGCGTTATCGACGATGATTTCCTGCGCGGTGATGTAGATGCGCACGGCGGCCTTGAAGCGTTCCACATCAAACGTGCCGTCCTCGCGTTTGAACTTCATCAGATTGAGTGAAGCCAAATTGCAGGCCGTGTTATTGAGAAACACGTATTCCGAGCAGGGATTTGTCGAATGAATCGGCTCGGTTCCCTTGCAGGTGTGCCACTTTTGGATGGCGTCGTCGTATTGCAAGCCGGGGTCGCCGCAAATCCAAGTGCCTTCGGAGATCTTATTGAGGAGTTTGTTGGCATCCTTCTTTTCCAATGGCTTGTTGGTGGTGATGGTGCGGGTCCACCATTCACGGCCTTCCTCGGCGGCCTTCATGAATTCATCACTCACGCGGACGGAGAGGTTTTCGTTTTGATACATGACGCTGCCGTAGGCTTCGCCATTGTAGGAGCCGTCGTAGCCCTGCTCGATGAGCGCCCAAGCTTTCTTCTCTTCCTTTTGTTTGGCGTCAATGAATTCCTCGATGTCGCCATGCCAGTCGCGCAGGGTGTTCATCTTCGCAGCACGGCGCGTTTTGCCGCCGGACTTCACCACGTTGGCAACCTGATCGTAAACCTTCAGGAAGGAGAGGGGACCACTTGGGCGACCGCCGCCGCTTAACTTCTCGCGGCTGGAACGGATCGGAGTGAGGTCAGTGCCGGTGCCGGAGCCATACTTGAAGAGCATCGCTTCGCTGTAAGCCAGACGCATGATGTCTTCCATGTTGTCGTTGACCGACTGGATGAAGCAGGCGCTGCCCTGCGGATATTCGTATTGTGTGCTGGCGCGTTCGGCTTCGCCGGTCTTGCGATTGTAGAACCAATTGCCGCGACCGGAATTCTTGCCGACAGCGTATTGATGGAAAAGCCCGACGTTGAACCAAACCGGCGAATTGAATGCGCCATGTTGGTTGAGGCAAAGCCAGGTCAACTCATCATAATAAATTTCGCCGTCCGCCTTGCTAAAATAGCCGTCCTGAATACCCCAGTCAGCGATAGTCCGGCAAATGCGGTGAATCAATTGGCGCACGGAAGTTTCGCGCTCGGGGGTGTTTTGTTCGCCGTAAAAATATTTAGAGACGACGACCTTGGTGGCCAGAATTGACCAGGACTTTGGCACTTCAACGTTCTCTTGTTTGAAGATTACCTTGCCGGCGTCGTCAGTAATCTCGGCCGTGCGCTTTTCCCATTCGACCTGGTCGAAAGGTTTAATTTTAGCATCGCTGAAAACGCGTTGGACGCGCAGTGATTTTTGGGAGGGAGAGCTGCCTTTGGCAGCGCGAGCGGGAGTTGAAACCGCGGCGGCCTGACGACGGCGGGCGGTCGATGATGGGGACGACAGAACTTGCTCACGAGCATCAATCATTGTTTTACCTTTCGAAAAGATTTGAATCTTATTAGTGCCTCAGGCCCGTTCATTTCCGTGAAGACAATGGGGTCTAAAAAACCGTATTTTGGCCCAATTTTCAAGAGTTTGTCCGATCTAAAACCCGGTCAAAACCCCTTTAAGTAGGGGAACCCTATAAAATTACCCACTACATATAGTGGTGACAAGAAATTTTTCAAAAAAAGTTACGCTAACGTTATTCCCCTTTAAATTGACACCAAAATTGCTCCGGAAGAGGAGCTTGCGGAGCTTGTTCGCGACGACTCGAAAAAATGCCTGTGAATAACTTCAGGCCAGATCAACGACGGGATTTTTCGGTTTTTGGGCGGATCACCTTGAATTTCCGCATAGGTTCCACGGTTTTTGGGCGCGGTTTCGGCACCAGCACAACAGGGCAACCTTCATAACCGAAAGCGGTGCGCATTTCACCGGCCAAATATTTCTTATATTGATCCGAGAACAATTCGTCACGGTTCACAAAAAGCAGGAAGGTGGGCGGTGCCTGGCGCACCTGGGTGGCATAAAAAAACTTCAAACGGTGTCCCTGCGCACTGATGGGTTGACGCCGTTCCACTGCGTCCCGCAGAGCGCGATTCAACAATGCGGTGGGAATTTTCTGCTTTAATTGGGCTGCGACATAACGCACAGCCTCGAGCATCCGGTCCAAATGGAATCCAGATTTGGCGGAGGTGAAGATCACCGGCGCGTAATCCAGAAAAAACAAATGTTCCTGCACCCATTGGCCAAATTCGCCCAAGGTCGTCAGGCGTTCTTCACGCCGCTCATCGCGGTTACGATTTTTTGTCTGACGGCGCTCTATTTCCTCCTCGCGGGCCTTGCGTACCTGCTCCTCCACAAGATCCCATTTATTGACCACGACAATGCAGGCTCTTCGGTCTTCCACAATCCGGTCCGCAACTTTTTTGTCCTGCTCGGTAATGCCCACCTCGGCATCTAAAACCAAAATGGCAATGTCGCAGCGCGAGATGGATTCCTCGGTGCGTTTGACACTAAAAAATTCGACCGAATCGTCAATGCGCCGCGTTTTGCGCATGCCCGCCGTATCAATAAGGATATAGGATTGTCGCACGCCATCGGTTACCACTTCAAACGGGACATCCACCGCATCGCGCGTGGTTCCAGGAATAGGGCTGACGATTACGCGTTCGGATTGCGTCAGGGCGTTAATAATCGAGGATTTTCCGACGTTGGGCCGGCCCACGATGGCCAGTTTAATGGGGCCAGCGATTTTGTCTTCCAGCGGCACCGTTTCCGCGGATGGGTCCTCCGACTCATTTTTTGCCGGGGTTGGTGTCTCAGTTTCCTTGGGCAGCAGGGCAAGCGCCGCCTTCATTAGTTCATGGATGCCTTCACCGTGAATCGCGCTGACGGGGAAGACCTTTTCAAAGCCGAGTTCATTGAACTCCATGGCGGCAGTTTCCAAGCGGTGGGTATCCACCTTATTGGCCAAGACAAGCACTGGCTTGCCGGATTGGCGTAGCTTGGCGGAGACTTCCTCATCCAAGGGAACAATCCCTTCCTGGACATTGACCACCAATAAAATGACGTGGGCCGCCTGGATGGCCAAGTCCACCTGTTCCAGCGCCGCTTTGGTGATCACATCCGCTGCTTTTTCCCGACGCAACAAGCCAATGCCGCCGGTGTCCACCAGCGTGAAAGGGCGGCCTTCCCATTCGGCCTCAGCGCTTACCCTATCCCGGGTCACGCCGGGTTCATCATGAACAATGGCAATGCGCTTTCCGACAATACGGTTAAACAACGCTGACTTGCCCACGTTGGGGCGACCGACAATGGCAATTAAACCTGACATACCATTACAATGGAGCAGGCACGTGTCATGCGAAAGCTTAAATCAGCCAGTTTGGGGCTTTTTTGGCTGATGCCTGGAATGCCTTACAAAAATTGAAAGTCTTACACATAAAGGCAAAACTCGTCTTACTGAGCTTTCCTGTTTGGGAAGATTGCAGCCGTAAGTGGGTAGGTGACTGCTTCTATGTCAGCATTGAATTCGATCGAGGCCATGGGGAGATAGGCTAAGAATCGGCTTTGAAAATAGTGCTTTTATTATAACTGCGGAAGCGGCTGCAATCCAAATAGATCCAACCAATATGCTTGAATAATATTTTTGCAGGATTCCGCCGAAAATGCTTGCAAAGGGCGGACATCAAACTACGATGATAGTCAAATCGTTTTACTTTTTCCAAGGAGCAGACGCAAAAAACCTTGGTCCCGTAGGGCCGAATTCAGAAGTGGTTAACGCTAATAATTATGAAAGATCAACTGCTGTTTAGAATTTTCGCTGCCGGTATGTTAGCCTGCACGCTGGTCACCACTTCTTCTCCGGCTCAAACCTGCGTCGCCCCTCCGTCTGGTCTGGTCAGTTGGTGGCGGGCGGACGGCAATGCCCAAGACTTTGTGGGCACCAACAACGGCACACTCGTCAGCGGCACGTATGCTACGGGCAAGGTGGGCCAGGCCTTCAGCTTCAACGACGTCTCCACCTATGTGCAGATACCCGCCTCGGCCTCGCTCAATGTGGCGACCAACGGTGGCCTGACCATCGAGTGCTGGCTCAAGCTCAACTA
>JAQGPA010000200.1 GCA_028293325.1 Pedosphaera sp.
GGCTGCAGGCGCTGAAGGATTTCAAATCCGGCGCGGTGCGCGTGCTGGTGGCGACGGACATCGCGGCGCGCGGGATTGACGTGGACGGCATTTCCCACGTGGTGAACTACGATTTTCCGATGCACGCCGAAGATTATGTCCACCGCATCGGACGCACCGGACGCGCCCATGCCGTGGGCGACGCCATCAGCTTTGTGACGCCGGAGGACCAGGGCGAATTGCGCCTGCTGGAGCGGTTCATTGGACGCGGCATCGTGCGCAAGCGCGCAGAAGGATTCAATTACAGCGTCAGCGCACCGACCCAAGCCGAAGGCAACCGTCCGCAACAACGAACGAACAGTCAGGCGTCGCACCCGCAGCCCGCGCGGCCGGGCGGCCGGCCACAAGGCGGGGGTCATGGTGGTTCGCGCCATCCCAATGCACGGTCACATGGGCAGCGCCGGCATTTTGGCCAGAGGTGAGGGCAGAGCTTGTTATTTAGGTAGACACCCGAAAGGCGTTTCAGGCCGCTTCGGTTCCCGCCTGCCATCCCTCTTAAAGGGGGGTAGGCAATGATGCGGAAAACTGAAATGCTCCATGGCTAATGCCCCGCCGCGAAAAAGAATGATCACATGCACATGCGCTGTAAAATCGGCCCACCTAAAGGAGGCACGCTGATGAAACCATCCGTTTTGTCCTGCGCGTGCCGGATGCTTGCACCGCTGGCGGCCCTCGCGCTCGTGGCCGGAATGGCCAATATATCCCTGGCCGGCAACATTGTGGGCTACGTTGCGAACTGGAACGGCAATCCCACGTTCATCCAATACGGCAAATTAACGCACATCAATTATTCCTTTGCCGAATGCACCGCCACCGGAGGACTCAACTGTGACACCACCTATCTGGGTTCGGTTGTGTCCAAGGCCCATGCCGCCGGGGTGAAAGTGCTCATTTCCATCGGCGGCGCCTCCAATGGCAGCACCATGACCACGGCCATGCGGAATGCCCGCACCAACTTGACCGCGAACATCGAGACTTTCATTCTTAACTGGAATCTGGATGGCGCGGATATTGACTGGGAAGCGCCGGCGAATGCCGCAGATGGAATGCTGTTCAACAGCCTGGTGCAAACGCTGTACACGGATCTGCACCCGCAGGGAAAGCTGGTTACCGCCGCGCTGGATACCGGTGACTGGTTCGGCATGTACATCCCCGCCACCTCCTTTGCGTATCTCGACCTGTTGAACATCATGTCCTACGACTCCGGCGGAGACTATTATTTTACCAGCGGCCTCACCTATTGGACCGGGCGCGGCGTGCCCAAGGTCAAACTGATGATGGGCGTGGGTTTCTTTGGCAACCCCGCCAGCGGTTCCGGCGGGGAGAAAGCGTACAAGGACATCGTGGCCGCCGATACCAACGCGCCCTATGTGGATTCCTCCAATGGCTACAATTATAACGGCCTTCCCTCAATGGTGGCGAAGACGCAGGTGACCAAATCGGGCGCGGGCGGCATCATGATCTGGGAAATCTCCCAGGACACGACCGGCGGCACATCGTTGATGAACGCGATCTATAGCACCATGGTTTCAAGCAATTACGCCCCCATCGGGAAAGTCGTCGGCCTGCGTGCCCAGGCCAATAGCAATTACGTTTCTGCGGCAAGTGGCGGCGCGGTCGCGCTCATCGCCAATCGCACCAATGCGGGCCCGTCGGAACTGTTCAAAGTGGTGGACCTGGGCCAGCACAACGTCGCCCTGCTGTCCCAGGCCAACGGGAACTATGTGACCGCCGCCAGCACCACCAGCGCGCTGATCGCCAGCAAAGCGTCCGTCGGCACCAATGAAACTTTCACCTGGCAGATCAACGCCAATCGCACGGTGTCGCTCTGGTCCCCCGTCAACAACACCTACGTCTGCGCCGACCTGAACAAAGGCACCCCGCCCAATCTGTGGGCCAATCGGGCGGCTGCCAGCGGCTGGGAAAGCTACGTCGTGACCGAAGCGGTGCCGTTGGGCATACTGGTTTCTGGACCGCATGTTGTGCTGACGTTGCCGACCAGTCTTGGCCATGCTTCTCAAATCGAGAGCGCCGATAGTTTAACCCCACCGGCCTGGACGCCTTTGGGAAGTTCTGTGATGGGCACCGGCGCAGTGATCTCAATCACCAACACGCCTACATCTACACCGCTCTTTTTCAGGGTTAATAGCCAGTAAAAGCAAATGCGCCGTCAATTCCCCCAACCCAAAGCAATGAAGCTTACACGTCCCTTGCAGTTTGCGGGCATGGTTGCCGCCATGTTCTGCCTGTCCCTGGCAACTTGCGCCGCCGGCCCCCAGCTCACGGCCGATGGCTTGACCAAAATGCTCGAAATCGGCGCGTCCGCGCCTGATTTTGATCTGCCCGGTGTGGATGGTAAACGGCACTCGCTGAAGGACTACGCCAATGCCAGGATTTTAATGATCGTTTTCACGGCCAACCACTGCAAAACGGCCCAGGCCTACGAGGAACGCCTCAAACAAATCGTCAACGACTATTCGGACAAGGGTGTCCGGGTGGTGGCCATCGGTGCCAATGATCCGCAGGCCCTCAGCCTCAGCGAAATGGTATACTCCGATATAGGAGATTCCTTCGCCGAGATGAAAATCCGCGCGCACGAACGGAATTTCAATTACCCGTACCTCTACGACGGGGACACGCAGGCGACCGGCCGCGCTTATGGCGCCGTCTCCACGCCGCATGTCTTTATTTTCGACCAGGCCCGCAAACTTCGCTATGTCGGACGGGTTGACGACTCGGAGAACATCAACCACATCACGCAACCGGACGCCCGTAGGGCCCTGGACGCACTGCTTGCGGGAAAGCCCGTGCCGGTGGAAAAAACCCGGACCTTCGGTTGTTCCATCAAATGGTCCGAGAAAAGGGCCGCAGCCGCCCGCGAGCTGGCGCAAATGGAGCAAGAACCGGTCACCTTGGAGCTGGCGGACACGAACACCATCCAGGCCCTGGTGAAAAATGTCGGCCCAAAGCTGCGCCTCATCAACGTCTGGGCCACATGGTGCGGGCCGTGCCTGCGCGAACTGCCGGACTTGGTTACCATGAACCGGATGTACCGGAACGGCGCTTTCGAGGTCATCACCATCAGCGCCGACGATCCGGACAAAAAGGACAAAGTCCTCGCCGCCCTGCAGGAGCGAAAAGTAGCCTGCCGCAATTATCTTTTCAGCTCGATGAACAAGGACGCCATGGGCACGGCGCTGGATCCGGAATGGCCGGGCGGATTTCCGTACTCCATCCTGGTCGCGCCCGGCGGAAAAATCATCCAGCGCCAGATGGGCGAGATGGATGCGATGAAACTCAAAAAGGCGATCGCCTATTTTCCGGGCCGGTGAACCCACAATGATCAACAATCTGAATCCGGCGCGTTATCTTCTCCTCGCATCCGTCCTGCTGGCCGGTTTATTCCCGGCGGCGGCCGACCAGGCGCAGACCAGGAAACGGCTCGTCGCTTATTATTATTTTGGCGATCAAACGGAAACGCCCAAATACACCGCCGCGCAAATCCCCTACGCCAAGCTGACGCATCTGATTCATGTGGCCGTGCAGCCGGTGAAGAGCGCGGATGGCGAAATCGAGATTTCCAAGAATGCCCTGGAGCCAGAGCTGATTCCCCGGGCGCACAAGGCGGGGGTCAAGGTCCTGGTGTGCGTCCAGGGAGCGGCATCCGTTTTTCGCAAAATTGCCGCCGATGCCAATGCCCGCGTCCGCTTCGGCGCGAGCCTGAAGGCATTTGTCGTTAAATACGGATACGACGGCGTGGACATCGATTGGGAGGTGCCGGAAGGCCGCGCCGATGTGACCAATTGCACCGCCATGATGCAGGCGCTCCGCGACGCCCTGCCTACGCCCGACTATCTGCTGTCCATGGCCACACCCTCAACTCCCGGCGGCTGGGGCGAATACGATTTCAAAGGGCTGACACCCATTGTGGATTTCTACAACGTCATGACCTATGATTTTCACGGGCCCTGGACAAAAACCACCGGGCACAATTCCCCGTTGTTCACCAGCGACCCGGAGCGGAATGGAAGCCTGGACCAGAGCGTTGACCTTTACCTGAACAAGTTCGGAGTGCCCCCGGAAAAAATAAACCTTGGCACGGCGTTCTATGGCTACGAGTTCCCGGCGGCCGCCATTTCCATGGAATGGAACAAGGACCGGAAGGTCGAGAGCCGGAACTACGGTCCCAAAATCAAGCCGCGGGTGGACCGGGACGGCTGGACCCGGCGATTCGATCCCATTGCGATGGCGCCATACCTCGTCCACGAGGCCGACCCACCGGGTTTCATCACTTATGACGACCCGCAATCAACTGCCAGAAAAGTGATCTACGCCCTGCAAGTGCGCGACCTGGGCGGCGTTTTCATGTGGGAACTTTCCGCAGACTTCGACGGGAAAAATCAGGACCTTCTGGAGGCGATGTATAAAGCGTTTCGGAGCGCCACCGGCAAGGGCCGGTTTCCGTAAAAAACGAAGCGGGCGGGCGCAAAAAGTCCAACTGGCTAACCCTCGAACAGGTGTTCCGGCAGAAAATCGCGGTGATCAAGAAATTTGTGGCGGAGCCTGACTTTTTGAAACTTTGGACGACTTTAGGTAATCACACTCAAATTGAATGAAGCAGATCTTACGCGGGTCGCTTTAGCCCCATCTTTTTCATTCGTGTAAGCAAGGTAGTCGGCTTTAACCCCAAGAGCTCCGCCGCCCCATCGGCACCCTTGATTTTCCAGTTGGTCTTTCGAAGGGCGGCGAGGAGGTTTTCGTATTCGTGTCGCTGCATCTCCGGTTCGGTAAGGATTTCCGGGTCGGTGTTATCCGATTCGCGCGGTGTAAAACGAGGTGGAGCAGGCGGGGAATCTGTCACCGGCAGATCGAAGTCCAGCACCCCGCCACGTGAAATGATGACTGCCCGTTCAATGATATTCCGCAGTTCGCGGATATTGCCGGGCCAATCGTAACTCTGAAGTTTGGCAATGCCTGCCCGGGTCAAGCGCGGTTTTGGGCACCGCAGTTCTTTGATCGACAGTTCAATGAAATGCTTGGCCAGAAGCGGGATGTCTTCCGCCCGCTCCTTCAGTGGCATGACCTGGATCGGAAACACATTTAACCGATAGTAAAGGTCTTCACGAAAACGGCCCATCGTAACTTCCTTTTTCAAGTTACGATTGGTCGCGCCCACGATTCTCACATCCGCAAAGCGCGTCTGGTCCTCGCCCACACGCTCGTAACGCTTGTCTTGCAAGACACGGAGCAATTTACCCTGCATCTCCAAGGGAATTTCTCCGATTTCATCGAGGAAAAGTGTTCCTCCTTCAGCCGTCTCGAAACGTCCAGCACGGTTTTTGATCGCACCGGTGAAAGCGCCCCGCGCATGGCCAAAGAATTCGCTTTCATACAACTCCTTTGGGATGGAGGCGCAATTGACTCGGATCAGCGGCTTGTCTTTGCGCTGGCTGCGTTTGTGAATCTCCCGCGCCACCAATTCCTTGCCCGTGCCGGTTTCACCGAGAATCAGGACCGATGCATCGGTCGGCGCGACCAAATCAACCTGGCTGACGATGTGCCGTAATGGCGCGCTCTGGCCGATCAAGTCGCCAAACGCCCTGGCTTCCACCACCTCTTCCTCCAAATAGGCATTCTGCATTTCCAGTTGCGCCTTGAGCTGTTGTATTTCTTCGAACGCGCGCGCATTGGCCACGGCACTCCCGATGTGGGCGGCAAATATTTGCCGCCAGACGCGGGCTTCGTCCGGCATGTTGAAGCGCGTGAAGCTGGCAACAACGCCCATGATTTCGCCCTTGAACGAAATTGCTGTTCCGGCGAATCCACGGATTTTTTCCCGCTTCAACCATTCAAGTCCCGATAATTCGCCTGGCTCTTTATCCAAATCCCGCATGACGGCCGGTAGCCCGGTCGCCGCAATTTTCCCGATGACGCCAACTCCCAAGGGAATTCGTGCGTCGGAATTCTCGAAGTGAGCTTTACCCTCCACACTGCTTGAAAAGGGATGGGTTCCACTGGCGACCAGGTGCAGGCAACGGGGTTGATCGGGGCATTCCTGCTTTTGCGAAAAACGCGAACAGACGTTTCCTTTCTCAATCAGCCAGACTTCCACCCGCGCAACCCCGGGACGTCCTACCGCGACGCGAACGAGTTTTTCCATCGCACTTTCCAAAGACCGTTCCTGAGCAATGTCTAAAAGCAATTCCGCAGAGAACTTGGGATCAAAATTCTTTTCAAACTGGTTGTCACCGGGTGGTTCCACGACTAGTTGATAATAGCAGAAGGACGGTTTTGCAAATCCGTAACGGGACGGATGCCCGAACGTTCAGAATTCAGACCCTTTACGAACTCGAACAAGTTTAAATTGGCCATTGATTATCAACATTTTATGAAAAGGCATCTATTTGGTACGCGTCCTGCATAAATGGAACAGAAAGAAAGATACAATCGTGAATACGAACTCGTCAAAGATCAGATCATCGGGACGAACGTGGGGGCAAACTTTCCACGTTGGAGCATCGCCAGATCACAGGAATAGGAACGCCAACAAACTGCATCATTAGAACATGGAAAACATTGATATCAAAACGAAGGACGGCGTCGCGCCGTGCTATTTCTTTGGGGCGCCGCAAAAAGGAACCCGTCCGGCGGTGATTTTTTTCATGGATGGGATCGGCATTCGTCCGGCCCTGTGCGACATGGCGGAAAGACTTGCTTCCAACGGATGCC
>JAQGPA010000201.1 GCA_028293325.1 Pedosphaera sp.
GCGAGGCTTTGGCGAGGGAGCATGCCCAAGGTGGCCTGTGACCGAGCCGAAACGAAGCCAAAAGTCAAAAAGACCGCTTTCCCAATAACTTTTCCGCCGCGCTACAGCATTTATGGAATTGCTCTAATCACAACCGACGAGCAGAAACGTACAAGCTCCGTTTTACCACCCGGCGCATCCCACTCCCTCGCCCGCTTTTCACCAATCAAAAATCGCAAATCAAAAATTCTCCACCCCCACCACTCTATCGTCTATCGTCTATCGTCTATTGGCTATTTCCCCCCGCACCAACCTCGAAGCAGGTTGAGGCCCAAAGGTTGCGAGGCACGAGCTACCTTGGGTAGCCGCTTGAAGAAGCTCCATTTTTCGAATAGCATCAACTGACTATGGCTCAGGAAACTTCAGTGTGGATGACCTTCAGCGGCCTTCCGCTCTCGGGCGAGACACTGGCGCGCATCGACGAGTGCTTTCAACAGCACAACTTCAAGCCCGATGACGACGACATTTGGTTATTTGATGAAAATAAGGACGAATGGCTTATGGGCTTCGCTTACAAGGACCGCGAGCGCATATTGACACAGGGCAGTGGCGTACGGTTGGCTTACTCCGCCGTGGAAAACCCGAATGTTGGGATTCTGCCTCATCTGCGTTATACGCCTGACCTTTTGTGCTACAAACTATTCATGATTACCCCCATCGAATTCAAACCGGATTATACGAAACTCCAGAGGGACTGGGCAAAGCGGGTCGAGTCCCTGTGCGTGTGCCTGCATCGCAGCCTGGGTGCGGTGGAGACGCGCGGCAGGTCCGAGTATCAGGAGGAATACTGGTTCCATTTCTCACAAAACGAATGGAAGGGAATGGGTGAACTGATCTTGGCGGAAGAGGCTGACTGAACACGGGCTGGCCCAGGTGGAGTCATCCAGCGCATGCATTGTTAGAATAATCCCCCTCACAGATAATCAGTTGGTTTTGGCTATCCAAATCTTTCATCCGCGGACGCCGCTCATTCTCTGCCTTCATCGTCGTGGCATCCCAAAGACAAGCCCGCGCCTGCATCCCGCCGCAAACCAGCACAGCGACACAAACAATTATTTTGGAAATACTCCTCGCCAAGCTCATACACTCAAATCTGTCAGGAAAATTCGTGAAGTCACGCCGAAATCTGCGCCCCTTTTTTCCGCACCAATCTCAAAGAGATTGAATCATCCAGCCTAGCGGTTGCGAGCACCCGCGAGCTACCCTAGGTGACTGCCGGTAACCTTCACTACTCTGAAAGAGTTGAATCAATTCCCCCTCGCCGTCCACCATGTCCATGGTGTCCACCTCCGCCAATCCGGAACCACGAACTCAGAACCGCTTATCTCCCCCCCACCTTGGGCCGTGCGCAAACACCCCAATCAAAAATCAAAAATTGACGCTCCCCTTCCCGCACCAACCTCGAAGCAGGTTGCGGCCCAAAGCCCAAGGTTGCGAGGCACGAGCTACCTTGGGTTACCGCGCTCGTATCCACCTCACTTTCGCGCACCGCGCGGCGAGCCTATATACCTTCTGAGACAAAAGCAGGCCTCCGCAGAGGATAAAAATCGGGCGGAGTGAGCGCGGGTACTAAAATCTGGTCCGTCAGCCATTTCTCAATGAATTCAGTAAGCGGCATGTCAAAGCGATCATAATCTTTGGTATTTCCATCATCCAGACAGATGATCGGCCATCGCGAGCTTTCTCCTTCCATAAGCCAACACATTGTTTCTCCGTTATCCGTGTAGCCACACGGAAAGAGCCCGCCTCCTTCTGGATAAACCGGCAACGGAACAGCATCATTTGGATAGTAGGATTTTGCATTCTTGATCCCGTTAAGTCGGAGACTAATCCAATCTTTATATAGCGTGTATCGAGGCCCTGTGTAGAACGGCGCCTTAATGCCAAAAAAATCCACAAATGTACCCGCTCCATAACTTGCGATTAGCTCTTTGTAATCTTTTGGAAACTTCAAATTTATTTCGCGTTCAAGCTCTGCCCACTGGGCAGGTGTGCCAATCCCTTTGGGGTTCTTGGGTGGCGGTGCAACCAAATAAAGATTCTGAATATTCGACATGCTTACTATATGGGACGGAAAAGAGTCAGTTAATGATCTTGCCCCACTCCATCGTGCCTTGCTCTGCCCTTGACTCGCCTTCTCCTCACGCCACCACGGGTTTTTAGCATCCCCGGCAACTCCCCAACTCAACACCCACTCTTCTTCTTGCAAGCCCCCAACTTCTTCAACTCCTCGCAACTCCCGGTGATTTGCAACCGTTGCGTCTTGATGGAAAATCCCAACTGCCGCGTGATCTCGGTCTCCAGCTTCTCAATCTTGTCGCTCTCGAACTCCACGATCTTCTCGCAATCATTGCAGATGATGTGATTGTGATTCGGATGCTCCGCGTAATTGGGATCGTAAAATTTGTAATCCTTGCCGAAATCCATCTCCCGCACCAACCCGCTCTCCGTCAGCAGCGGCAGCGTGCGATACACCGTCGCCCGCGACACCGATTTGTCCCGCTGCCGCGACCACTCCAGCAATTGCTCCGCCGTAAAATGCTTGTCCGTGCCAAACACGGTGTCGACAATCGCCTGCCGTTGCGAAGTGATCCGCAAATTCTTATGCGCCAGGAAATGCATAAACCTTTCCTTCGCGGCACATTTTACTGCTACTGACATATTTCCAGTATAAAACACCCCGCCGCCAAGTCAACGCAACCCTTTCGCTTAAACACGATTGCGCCCTCACCGGATAATTTGCCAACCATCCGTCTCCCTCACCCCGCATGCGTAGTGGCGGGCGTCTCGCCTGCCGTAGAGGGGGCATCCTTGGTGACCTGTCCGGAAGGACCTCCGGTTCCAGCCGAAATATTCATCAGCACACCAACCACCCAAAACCCCATTCTTTGTCCAGCGTCTCCGGGTTTGGAGTTCACGCTTCAGCGTGTCCCCCAAACCGCCAACCCATCCGCACCAGCAATAATTCCTTCGTGCTCGGCAAATCCAAGCCCGTCCCTCATCCTCGCCCCGCCCAAGCGGGGCGACCAGGCGCGCGGAATTTATTCCGCTTCACTTAAATCACGACCGATGAGCTAACACTCGCAAGCCACCATTTACCACCCAACGCAATCCACTCCCCCCTTGACCCATGCGGACCTGTCCGCCGACTTGTCCGCCGTCCTGTGCGCCATAGCCTTGGCGGCGGCGGAAGCCTTGGCGAAGGGGGAAGCACCCGACTTTGGGCCTTTGACTTTGCCCGTTGGACTGGCAAATTGACCGCGTTGTGAACATCGAGATTATCAACACCGGCAGCGAACTCATGTTCGGCCTGGTCCTGAACACCCATCAACAATGGCTCTGCCGCCAACTGACCGACGCCGGCTACACCGTCTCCCGCCAAACCGCCGTTCCGGACACCGGCCCCGCCATCCAGCAAATCGTCCGCGAAGCCCTCGCCCGCGCTGAGTTTGTCATCGTAACCGGCGGCCTCGGCCCAACCTCCGACGACCTCACCCGCGACCTCATCGCCGCCCTCCTCGGTAAAAAGCTCCATACCGACGAAGCCATCCTGACCCGGCTCAAGGATTTTTTCGCTCAACGCGGCCGCACCATGCCCGAGCACACCCACGTTCAGGCGCAAGTCCCGGACGGCGCGCTGGTGCTGCCAAATCCCAACGGCACCGCCCCCGGTCTGGCAATGAAGGTCAGCCCCAACCCGTTTCGTCCCGATGGTAAAACCGGCTGGCTCGTCATGCTGCCCGGCCCACCCCGTGAACTAAAACCGATGTTCACCGACCACGTCCTGCCCCTGCTCCGCCAGAAATTTCCGCTCGCATCAACTTTCATTTGCCGCACCATCCGCACCACGGGCATCGGCGAATCCATCGTCGAGGAAAAAATCGCCGCGCCGCTCAAGCCGCTCACCGACGCCGGCCTGGAGCTTGGTTATTGCGCGCACTATGGGGAAGTGGATGTCCGCCTCGTGGCCCGCGGTGCCGATGCCGAAAAATCCGCCGCTGCCGCCGAAGCCATCATCCGCGAACAATTGGGCACTCACGTTTTCGGCACGCAGGACGACCAACTCAACGCCGTCATAGTTCGTCTCCTCACCGAGCGTAAGGAAACGCTCGCCCTTGCCGAATCCTGCACCGGCGGCTACGTCGCCAACCGCATCACCGACGTTCCCGGCGCGTCTGCCGTTTTTTTGGGCGGCCTGGTCACCTACAGCAACGAAGCCAAGCAAAACCTTTTGGGCGTCAGTGCCGAAACCCTCGCGGAACACGGCGCGGTCAGCGCCGCCACCGCCCGCGAAATGGCCGAAGGCGCCCGCAAACGCATGGGCTCCGATTACGCCCTCGCCATCACCGGCATCGCCGGCCCCGGCGGCGGCACCGAAACCAAACCGGTCGGCACCGTCTTCATCGCCCTCGCCACTGCGCGTCACACCTTCGTGTTGAACCCGGTCAACCGCTTCGACCGTCCCACCTTCAAACAAATCACCTGCCAACAGGCGCTCGAATTATTGCGCCGAACTCTGGTGAAGCATTAAAGCACCTAACAAAACTCAACTGCGCTCCGACAAGTCTATTTGCCAACCATTCGTCTCCCTCGCCCCGCCCAAGCGGGGCGACCAGGCGCGCGGAATTTATTCCGCTTCAATTCCAAACCCGAACGCAGGACAAAGCGGCACCCGTACGATAAGAATAACCAAGACCAATCCACTCCCTCTTTTGACCCGTGCGGAAGCACTCGGACGGGAGAGGGCCGGGGTGAGGGTCCTCAAATCTTTCCCCATCGTCGTCGTCCTCGCTCCTGGTTCGGAGTTCAAGCTTTAGCTTGTCAGTGCCGAACTTGCCTGTCCGCCATAGCCTCGGCGAAGGCGGATCGTCCCTTCCCCCCCAATTTTGGGACGTTACCAATTCATTGGGCCTTCCAAATAAAAAAACCCGCAAGCTCATCGCCTGCGGGCTAAAGATCACTGACTCAGCCTATGCTCCGTCGCCGTTGCTGCCAATGGCTTCCACCGGGCAGCCTTCCATGGCTTCCTTGCAACGCGCTTCTTCTTCCGTCGAACCCGGCTGTTTGTAAACGAATGAGTAGCCCCCGTCATCACTGCGCGTAAAATTGTCCGGCGCCGTCTCGCGGCACAAATCGCAGTCGATGCATTGGTTGTCCACGTAAAACTTCCCGGTGACGTTATCCCCGTATTTATTCGCAATATCAGCCATAAAATTAATTTTTAGTGCCGATATATATGCCGCCATTGGCCATAAATATCAAGCCATTTATCAATCCGCATTTCTGCTTACCCCGTTTCGTACTTTACCAAAGGACGTTTTTTTTGTTTAATGCAACTCCAACGAACATTCCCTTCGTTTTCGCATGAGAAATACCAAAATCATTGCCACTCTGGGCCCGGCCACGGATTCGCCCGAAATGCTTGCCAAACTTATTGAGGCTGGCGTAAACATCTTCCGCCTCAACATGTCCCACGCGCCCCATGATTGGACCCGCCGCGTGGTCAAGGACATCCGCACCGCCGCCGCCGCCCGTGACGTTATCATCGGCATCATGATGGACACCCAGGGCCCCGCCATCCGCACGGGCGACCTCCACGTCCCGCTCAACCTCAAGCCCGGTCAGAAATTCACCTTCACCGTCCGCGGCGAAAAAAGCGAGGAAGAGTATTCCGTGGACGTCAACTATGCCGATTTCATCAATGACATCAGCGTGGGTGACGTCGTTCTCGTGGACAACGGCTCCATTCAAATGAAGGTGCTGGCCAAGGCCGGCAACAAGGTCGAATGCCAGGTTCTCACCGACGGCAAGCTCGGCAGCCGCCGCCACATTAATCTGCCCGGCGTCAAAGTCAGCCTCCCCGCCCTCACCGCCAAGGACATTGCCGACGTCAAGCTCGGCCTGGAAATCGGCGTTGATTACATTGCGCTTTCCTTCGTGCGCGCCGCCAAGGACATTCGGGAACTTAAGAAGCTCGTCAAGGACGCGGCGCATCGCCCCCGCATCATCGCCAAGATCGAAGACCAGGAAGCGATCAAAAACCTCGAAGCCATTATCATCGAATCCGACGCCGTCATGGTTGCCCGCGGCGATCTTGGCATCGAAGTTCCGTACGAAGAACTCCCCATCATTCAGCGCAAAATCGTCAAGACCTGCCTGCGCATCGGCCGCCCCGTGATCGTCGCCACCCACATGCTCGAAAGCATGATTCAATCTCCCATGCCCACGCGCGCGGAAGTCACCGATGTCGCCAACGCCGTTTTCGAACAGGCCGACGCCATCATGCTCAGCGGCGAAACCACCGTCGGCAAATATCCGCTGAAATGCATTGAGGTATTTGACCGCATCGCGCAACGCACCGAGCACAGCGGTGGCGCTCATTATTGGGAACAGGCCGAACTCACCGACCCGCGCGAAAAAATCGCCAAGAGCGCCGTCGTCATGGCCAATGAACTTCGCGCCACTGCCATCATCACCATCATCCGTAGCGGCAGCATGACCCGCTCCATCTCCTGGTTGCGTCCGCGCTATTCCGCCATCTACGCCTTCGGTGAAAGTTGGGATGTCGCGGAGGAACTCACTTTGAACTGGGGCGTCGTGCCCATCGTCATGCAATTCGATCGTGATAACCTCGAGAAAAACATCGAGACCGCTTTGAAGATTCTTATGGAACGCCGACTCCTGCGCAAAGGCAGCCACGTCGTCATCGTGAGTTCCATCGCCGCCGGCGACCAATTCGTTGACGCCGTCCAAATGCGCGAAGTCCGTTGAGTTATGGTTTTTTCTTTTTAATTGGGCAGCGTGTTCTGCGCGAGACCAGCGCTTGGGCTTGGGAAAAGCTCCATCGCGCAGAGTCCTGGAACCCAACGCCCAACGGATCGCGGAATTCTGGTGGCCGTGCGCAAGCACCCGCTCCCCTTCCGCCGCAACACTGTAACGCCCATCCGCCAAAGCACGCCCCACCATCCCATCCCTGCCACGACTTCCGCCACCCTCACCCCGCGAATGCTTGAGCGGGGAGAGGGTACGGGGTGAGGGGCCTCAATACTTTCCCAATCGTCCTCGCTTGTCCCGCCGTAGCGCCTTGGCGAAGGCGAATTCTCGCTCCGTTCCTCCAAAGTTTGGGACATTACCAATTCATTCCGCTCCCCTTCTTTCCGCTGGATTACCGGTTGATGGACTCTCCGCCACTACCCGATTAACCATTAAAAAACCATAACTCAACCTCCTCTTCCTTTCCCGCTTCGTTACATCCTGTCTCACTGAGACAGGATGTCCGCATCTCTTTGCAACCGGAGGATAAAATAATTTCTCTGGAACAAATCCGTTCACCTAGCCTCTGACTATCGGGACAGTCACAGCACCTGCCCCAATCGAACGAGAACTGACACGGCCAAAACTTAAAGGTGAAAAATATGTCAAATGATCAAACGCTTCAAAATGTAAACGACAATTCGGAACAACTCACTTCCACAAAACAACCATCCACGTCGCCCGGCGACGGCAATAGCAGTATCGGACGCAGGTCGTTCATGAAACGGCTGGGCCTCGCTGGCGCAGCCGCGCTCCCGGTCGGTGCTTTGTTAACCAGCCAAACGCGCGCGAGCGCGGAGGACCGCGACCATGGCACAAGACTCAATGCGGGGGATGCCGCCATCATCCGCTTTCTGGCGGCTATTGAAATTCTGGAAACCGACCTCTGGCAGCAATACAACGAACTCGCCCTGGGCAACGCCGCCTTCCAACAAGGCTTGATCACGCTCGACGGCGACATGCCCACCTACGTGAACCAAAATACCCGTGACGAGTTCTCTCATCAGAACTTCCTCAATGCCTATCTGGTTTCAAAAAGCCGCAAAGCCGTCAGCCTCGAACCCTTCCGCAAGCTGCCGAGCAGTCAGGCCACGGGCTCAAACAAAACCGCCAAACGGTTGACCAACCTCATGAATCTCAATGTCGA
Source organism: Pedosphaera sp. (assembly GCA_028293325.1). GTDB lineage: Bacteria > Verrucomicrobiota > Verrucomicrobiia > Limisphaerales > Pedosphaeraceae > JAQGOT01. The sequence continues at coordinate 8,000 of JAQGPA010000201.1, forward strand.
TACCAGTTGGTTTCTCCGTTACCGGCTTGCTGGCAATCCTGACTTTGGCGATACCTTTGCCCAAATTGTTAACCTGCAAAATGTGCCCGGTATTCCCAATCAGGATCTCCCACTGCCCTCCGATCTGACGAACGGATTCCAGGCTCAATTCATCGCCAACGTCGCCGGCTTCCACTTCGCGACCGTCGAACAGGGCGGTTCGAGCTTATACACCTCGTTTCTAACCAAGGCTTCCAGCCTCGAAGTCCTTAGAATCGTGGGTAGTATTGGCGGAACCGAAACCATGCACTTCCAGACCTGGTCGGACAAAGCTGGCAATGCGCCCTCTTTGATGGACAGCCACAATAACGTGATTTTCCCGGAACTCCCTCACGCGCCCGATCCCACTCCCGATGGCATTGATCACTCCGACCCAACCGATACCAACCAAATCATGCCGGCCCCGTGCAAGTTCATCAGCGCGAGCCTGCCGCTCTGCTCGATCATTCGGCCCACCTCCACGCAGCAGGCCGGTGCCATGGCAACGGTTGCCTTTTTCACTACCATGGGACTGTTCCAGGGCCAAAGCCCTGGCTTCTTTGATTTCATCGCCTCACTCGCGGAAGAAGCCGACGCAGCACGGCGTGACTAGTCAGTAATGTCGATCCTTCATGGCCTTGGGCGGTTAACCGTCCAGGGCTTTTTTATTTTGCGGTCGCCATTTCGGTCTGAGACCCGGCCACCGCCCTGTCGGCCAAATTCACCAGCGGATTCGGATACACTCCCAGATAAAGCATTCCGATGATGCAGCCGTAAATTGCCACCTTGATCGGCCACGAAACAGGAATGGGGGAAAGATCGGACGCATCCTTCGACCAATAAATGGCCCGCACCACGCCAAAATAGTAATACAACGAAACCACCACGCCGAAGATCGCCACCGCCACCAGCCAGTAATAAGCAGGGTTGGTCGCCCCTTGTTCCACCACGGCTTTCAGCAATAGAAATTTCCCGAAGAACCCGGCCAGCGGCGGAATACCCGCCAGCGACACCATTGCCAGCGTCATCGTTGCCGCCAATAACGGCGACCGCTGGTTCAATCCCGCCAGCGCGCTGATGTCTTCCCCATCCACCTTGCGCATCACCAGGCAAATCACCGCAAATGCCGCCAGCACCGTAAACAAATAGCCGCCCAGGTAATAGAGAATCGCCACCCGCCCGCTCGGACTCAACGCCGCCACGCCCATCAACAGGTAACCGGCGTTGGCAATGCTCGAATAACCGAGCAACCGCTTAAGATTGTGCTGCGGAATGGCGCACAGGTTGCCGTAAAGAATCGTGATCATGGAAATGACGATCAGCAATGTCCTCCAGTGCTCGGTGATCGCCGGCACTGCGGTAAAAAGCACGCGCAGCAGCAGGACAAATCCGGCCGCCTTGGAACCAACCGCCAGAAATGCCGTCGTCGGCACCGGCGAACCCTGGTAAACATCCGGCGCCCACATCTGGACCGGGAAAGCCGCAATCTTGAATCCCAACCCCACCAACACCAGCAAAATCCCCAGCAGAAACATTTTGTCGCCCGCATGCTGCGGCGCCATCGCGGCAATCGCCTCAAAATTCATTTTGCCCGTCATCCCAAACACCAGGGCAATGCCATACACCATGAACGCCGACGAAAGCGCCCCGAGAATCAAATATTTGACCCCTGCTTCCAGCGATGCCAGGCGTCCGCGTTGAAAACTGGTCAGCACATAGAAAGTAACCGTGATGAGCTCGACCGATACGAACAGCATGGTGAAATCATTCGCCGACGCCGCAAACATCATCCCCGCCAGGGCGAACAGGATCAGCGCGTAAAACTCGACAATACCGGCTTCAATGCGGTCCGCAAACTCCACCGCCATCAACAGCACAATCACCGCCCCCAACAGAAAGAACTGTTTGAAAAACAACGCCATCCCGTCCATCACGTACATGTGATTAAAGGCGTATTGGGTCGATGCGCAACATGACTTGAAGCTCCAGATCAAAATCAGGCCCGCGCCGATGGCTGCCACATAGCCCAGGTTGCGCTTCTGCGCCACGGGCGTCCATAAGTCCGCCAGCAGCAGCCCCAAACCCAGGACCACCACCGCAACTTCCAAAGTCATCAACGAGTAATTCATTTATTCAACGTCACGGCTTCGCATCCACTACCTGCGCGGTCTCAATCTTCGCCATCGGCTCACCCGCCGTCGCCTGTGCCACAATCGCTTTCGCGCTCGGCGCGATCTTGTCGGCCAGCAATTTTGGGAAAAAGCCAAAAACCAGCAGGCTGATCAGCAACACCAGATACGGCACCTTGCGCAATGGCCAGGTCGATTCCGCCACCCCCTGCCAGTTCTCCGGCAGCGGACCCTGCAGCATGTTGCGAATCGCCCGTGTCATGTAAACTGCGCCGATCACCAGCGCCGCCCAGACCGCGATCCCGGTCACCAGCGGAAATTGTTTCCACGCGCCAAAAAATACCGTCACTTCCCCGGCAAAATTCGCGAAGCCCGGCAATCCGCAACCCGCGAACATCGCCATGATCAACACCGTCCCCAGAAACGGCAGCTTCCGCAGCAACCCGCCCAGTTGATTCATTTCGAGCGTGCCCGTGGTCTGATAAAGATAACCGCTCAACCCAAAGCTGAGCGCCGCCAAAAACCCGTGCGCAATCATCACCAGCACCGCCCCGGTCACACCGATGATATTCAGGCTGGCAATGCCCAAAAATACAAAGCCCATGTGCGCCACGCTGGAATAGCCGATGAGCCAGTTGAAATTCTTTTGCCGCATTGCCACCAGGCCGCAGTAGAAAATATTTCCCAGGCAGAGCCACGCAATCACATTGACCCAGCCATGAGTCGCCTGGGGCAACAGCGGCAGCGCGATGCGAATCAAACCATACAAACCGAATTTCTTGAGCACACCGGCATGCAGCATGGCGGTGGGCGTCGGCGCGGAGCCATACCCCAGCGGTGCCCAGGTATGAAACGGCCAGAGCGAAATAAGAATCCCAAAACCGAACAGCAACAGCGGGAAAATGAAATTTTGGTCGTGCAACGAAATCGGATGCTCCTGCACATGTTTGGTGAGCGTGACGATATCGAAGGAATGAGCGCCGGATTGCAGGTAGAGCGCAATTAGGCCGATCAACGCAATCAGCGCGCCGATGCTCAAATAAAGCGTGATTTGGAAGGTCGCGTAGTTCTTGTTCTCACCGCGACCCCACACGCCGATCATGATGAACGTCGGCACCAGCGCGAGTTCGTGCGCAAAGTAAAAGAAGAACA
>JAQGPA010000001.1 GCA_028293325.1 Pedosphaera sp.
TCTTCGTTCGAACATGATGCCCTCGGCCGTGATGCCACAGCCGGGATTGTGGCCAAAGCCGCCGGTCTTCATGGCGTGGGTGCAAGGCTGCTGGAAAATAGCGCGGTAATCTTGTTCATATTGGTTGTGTCGGTTCATCGTCGATTCCCAAAGGGTAATGCCACAAAGCCGATGTTGAATGCGGTGCTCGTAGTAAAGACAACGCGTGCAATTGAATCCGTAATCCCAAGTGTTGCCGAAGAGCAGCAGGAACAGAGCGACGGCGCCCAGAGTAAGACCGATGCGATCAAAGCGTTTCATGGCGAACGACCCAAGCTCAGCGACCCGGCGCACGGGACGCACGGATTGCAACCGCGACGCTCCCGCCGGGTTCGCTGCAGCGCGAGGCTGTGTGAAAACTCCCCGAGCGGCATTTTAGGGAGCGAAAAAGTGGTCCGAATCACCTTCACCGAAAATAAAAATGTCCCATAACGAAAATGTGAGCACCGCCTTTTCAGCAAATCAGTTGATCGACGAGTTTTCACACAGGCTCGCGCATGGTTAGGCCGAAAAAATCTCATACACCAACTTTCGTAAATGGAAACCAAACTCCACGAACAACTATCGGCCCGATGTTCGGAACAACGTGGTCTGCATCCAAGTCAGAAACCCGAACATTCTCAGTCACTCGAAGCTGTGAAACGTCGTCAGGCAAACGCAAGCCGTAGCTCCGAATCAACTCAAACGCATCCGATCTCGAAAATGCCGTGACACCATATCCAAACGGCATCGCAAGGTCGGGCGACTGTATCCAATAGGCTGTCAGCGGTGAATTGGCCATGCGCGTAATGTGGCCTAACGACCAAGCTCACGCACAGCCGCCGGAGCGGGACGTGAACTGCAATGATAATGTTCGAGTTTCATAAACCGGTCAACCGCCCAGCGCGGCGGCTGTTGCCTGCAGCGCCTTGTTCGGCATCAACTACCACTGTTTGTCGCCGAGTGCACGATGAACAACATCAGCCACCGTCGGGCACTCACCCTCGGCGTCATCAAAAACAACTCGCAAATCGTTTGTGTGGCTGCGCACAGTCTCCAACTCCCCAATAGGTCTCCGCTTCAACTCCTCTATAATCATCTGGTTCCCGTCTCGCCAAACGTAAAATGTCACACTTTCGAAATTACCCCATGAAGAGCCAGGAGGGAACAGCCTCAGTGACTCCAACAATTCGGGTGCTGTCATCTTCTGAACTCTGGGTTTGATCCCATCGAGTAATTTGTCAGTCAGCGCGATCTCCCGCTTAAAGCGCGTCTCGTTATATCGGCCATACTTCGGGTGCTTTGCCCAAACGTCTGTCGTCAAGTCGCGGTCTGCCAATTTCTCCTCAGCTGTAATGTCCTTCCTTGAAAGTGCTTCGTCCAAAATGGTGTGTCGCTCCATCGTGTGTCTATCTTCTGGCGACAACGTGCTACCATGCCGGCACCCAACTGCACAGATGCTGAACAAGAGAATTGCTGCGATGCGCGTCATGATGCCGAACGAAAAAAGCGGAGCCACCGCCGACTTGCTGCATGAACCGCGACAGCGGAACTGACAGCGCCAACGACGGTTGGCTCCGGCGACTTGTTAGGCCACGTCATTGTGTATGCTCCGTATCAAAACTACAAATCACAGTGAACTTGCTTCCCTCGACTCGGAAACGATACGGCGATGAAGCGTAATATGCAACAAAACCGGTGTGATTCTGATCAACAAAATCGGAGCCTTGGTAATCTGCCCTCGTCAACCCGCTCACTTGTGACGGACACAAATGAATCTCGGAAAACTCCGGCAAAAAGTGAGCCTCGACTAGCTCCTGCACGTTCGTCGGCCAACGACCAAGCTTCTGACGATAAAGGTCGGCGCGCTCGTAAAGTGTAGTCTGGTGTGCCTTGGTGCAAATCAGCCAGCGAACCTTGGATTCGGCTGCGGATTGGTCGAGAACGTGAATGCGATAAGCACCGACGCCAACACCAACACCGACCAAAAAGGCGAGAACCAATGCGACTGATTTGGCGTAAGTATTCACGGAGCGCAAGTGGCACTAACAATCAATATGCGACGCGTGTCGCAATAATTCCAATATACGAACAATATTTCGAGTGCTAATATCGCCCCATGACTACTGCTCAGGCAGTGAAAACATTGTCAGCTGTCATTCGGCGGAAGCATCTTGCACCCGCCACGGAGCACGGCTATTGCGCTTGGCCCCGGCGATATGGCGACAACCTCAAAGGGCTCCCTTCTCATTTGTCGAGTGTGTCGAGGCATGCGCCCCAAATCAAGCCTTTAACCCGCCCGATCCCCTTCGCGTTCCCGTGTCATCATCTAGCTTGCTAGAAGTCATCTCATAAATAGCCACAGATGGCGCGGCCAGAGATTTGGGCCGGCCACGAGGCGAGAGGAGGGAGCATCCCTGAAAGGGGCTGTGACCGACGAACAACGAAGTGGCCGGCCCAAAGATCGGCCGTTCCACTCTCTATTTAATGGTCTTCTGTTTCCCATACTCTTCTATTTTCCTTCCTAAACCGCCGCTGTGGATATTTATGAGATGGCTTCTAATTTCCAAGGCCAAGCCCGATGCCAACATGCGAACGCTCCGCACTCCGCATTGCATTGGCGTTTGAACCTCCCCAATTGTGAAAAACCCGCCCACCTCAACGCGGAAGCACCCGCAGCAACTCCGGAACGACCGGCCCGCTAAACCATACCCTCAAAGCCCCGTGATGTTCTCAGTGAAGTTGGGAAATTTCTGGTAAGAAAGGCCGTTGGGGAAGGCTTGCGAAGGGTTTTCGACAGACCCTTATTCTTGCCAATATTTTACTCATTTCACTTAGCAACGCTGAACTCGGAACCCCGAAATCCGGAATTGCCTTCCGCCCCATATTGGCCGTGCGCCAGCACCCCGAATTGCAGGCTTGCGTCCACCGTGCACCCTCTTGTATGTTGAACCCGGCAATCAGGGAGCCGATGTGGCGGAATTGGCAGACGCGCTAGACTCAAAATCTAGTGTCTTTATTGACGTGTGGGTTCGACCCCCTCCATCGGTACCATTTTGTGAGCGTGAACAGCGCTCTGCGCTGCAAACCATGGCGAAACTCCATCTATTTACTCGTGGCGCAAAGCGAACGCAAAATTAATCTTTCCCGCATGGATACCTGCACTTCCAAGCTATGAGCGCACCAAACAAAAACCGAAAAGTCGTCCGCAATTCCAAGGCATTCTGGCAGCTTGAAGGTGAGTCAGAGTTAAACGCCATTACTCTGCCCGATCCGCCCACTGCCAGCCAGCCCACTCTCATTCGTCTCACCCATTCCAACTCATATGGACCCTTTGATGAGGCGGACATTTTCGTCCGCCGGGGAGATCCTGACCATCCTACCGAACCCGGGGATCTCGACTCTACGACCGATTGGATTAAAGCCACGTTAGTCGAAGAACTGGTTTATGTGGATGGCGAGCAAATACTCCGTTCCGATGCGGAAGAGCCTTTTGAAGATGAAACATCCTGGGATGGCACCTATGAGGTCCAGCTTGCTCTTCCCGCCGGCCGACAGAGTATTGAAATCAAGGTCGTTAGTCGTGAACCCAAAGTTCTTCGCTCCATGGTTATTGCTGGCTGGGACGTCAAAGTGAAAAAGTGACCTTGTCCGCGCACAGCAAAACCACTTAATTCGCCGGAAAATTGGCGCAGGTTCTCCCTGGCCAACTAATTCCATATCAGCTCACGCTGTCTGCGTGATCGCGTGGCGGAGTTGCTTCACTATTTCCGGCATGGACAAGACCAGCGGCAATCAACGCAATTGCAGCCGTCAATAAGCAGCGGAGCCTGGGAAATGTTGAGGTTTTCATGTCGGGGGGTTCAGTGTTTGAGGGACAAACTCACCCGCGAAGTCAATCCCAAGAAGGAAACGGTTTGGGAACTCAAGGCGGAAGATCTCCCGGCTGAATATCGGTTTATCAACACGCAGACCTGCACCCGCCTCGCCAATGGCAACACCATCATCTGGTCGCGCGGTGGCAACGGCAAAGGCCCGCAACTCGTTGAAGTCACCCCGGACAAGAAAGTCGTCTGGGTCCTCCAAGACTGGGCGCACCTCGGCCCCGCCACCGCCGTGCAAATTCTGGACGACCCCGGCATTCCCGAAAATCCGGGCGAATCGGAACATTGATTCGCCTGCCGCGCCAGACGCAATGAACCTCGCGCCCACCCGCGTACATAAAAAGGGGCCGGTATCACAACCGGCCCCGAGAAACATCTTGCTGACTCCGGTTTAAGGCGTCGGCGTCACCGGGAGCACGCGCGTGTCGAAGGTGATGGCGGCGCCGCTCGGGTTGATGAACTCCAGGTTCACGATCTTGGTTCCGTGGGGAGGCAGAACGTTGTCGTCGCCATCGTGGTCATGGTCACGGACATTGACGCTGACATAAGGGCTGCCGAGTGGCGCGAGAATAGTTGTCTTTAATCCGCCTGAATTGATCAGCGTGGCATTGGCACTCAGATTATCCAGCACGAGGAAAAAGGGTGCCGGCACCGAGGTTGTGCCAGTGTTCTTGATTTCCATCTGTTGAACGAAACGGTCTGTGTGCCGGTCGTACTCCAAATGACCGGGCGTCACTGATAAGTTCGGGGCTGCCGGAATTGTCCCGGGCACGAACATGTCGCTCAGGTCGCTGGCGAGGGCCACGTTGCTAAAACCGCCTTGGACGTTGGTTTCCGCCAGAGGAATCGCATTGTTGATAAACGGGAGGCCAAAAAGCTCCTCAATGGTTTTGATGTCCGAGGAATGGCTCAGCGGCACTGTGCTGGCATAGGCGTTACCCTTGGCCAGCGGTGAAATAATGATCTCGGGAATGGTGAAACCGGCGTTGTCGCCGCCTTCGGTTTCATCCCACCAGATGATAATCGTGCCGTTGTCCTGGTAGGCTTTCGACGCCATGATTTCCGGCACAATGGTGGCAAGGAAGTTGTCCCCTTGCGCAATCGAGGCCTGGTCGCCGGTGAAATGCGTGCCCATATAGTTGAACCCGCCGGTCAGAGCGCTGTGGGCGTCGTTAAACTGGTTTGGTGTGATCCAGTTGTAGCGTCCGGTCGTTTGGCTGTTGAGGTCCTGAAAGAGCTGGGCGAGCGGAAACACGTTCTCGAGGGCGGTATCGGCGAAGAACGCCATCGGATTATGCTTCACGGCATAGTTGTATTGGGCAGTGCCATAAAAAGGATTGAGAGGGCCGTTGGTCCCCGCAGCGCTGTTCGTCGGGCTGGCGCTCAACTGGACGTCCTCCTGATAGTTCTTCCATGACACGCCCGCCGCGTCCAACTGGGCGGTGAGGTGGATGGCGTGATCATAGAAGGTATTACCACTGGCAGGATTGGGATCCGCGTCCGAGTGGAACCCGAAATCTGACCCCGCTTCGGCCCAAACGTAATTGGGCTCGGAGGGATGCACGCCCTTGCCGGCATTGTAATAGGCCGTCGCGTACGAAACATGCGCCGCGTTCGGGTTGCCCGGAGTGATAAGACTGTTGATGAAGGGCGCCGCCGGATTAGCGAAAATTTGCTGCGGGCTCGATACCGGGTTGGGCTGGGTGAAGTTGTGATTTTCCATCGCAATCACAAAGATGTCGCCGGCCATGGCCGGCTGCACCGCGACCAGCGCGACGGCAAAAGCCGCGCCGAGTAACGCGTTATTGCGCCAGGGCTTTCCCGGCTGCGGATGTGAGCATTCGAGTGTGTTGTCGGGCGGATTGGTTTGTAATTTCGTTTTCATATATTTATTTTTTTGCTGATAACTTTCATGCTCACTTAACCGCTCCCGGATGATGAAAGTAAACGTGTCAATTGTTATATTCCGTAGGCGGAGATGACAGCGAAGCAACGGCGAGGTTACATGTCCTGAAAGTGCATACGAAGAGCGATCCGATGTAAATTCTCTGTGAACATTCTCCTACGTCCCACCACCACCGGCTTGTCATCAAGCAGACTCACCGTCGAAATCGTGTTTGGCACGCCGCTGTGGCTATTGATGAGAATGCAAACCCAGAACAAAAACCGCCATTTTCCCTAAATGCATAGGCGCACAGCTAGCCCTGTTGGTTAAACTTCATGAGACTTGCTCCTACACTTTTAAATTTAGCAGATAAGCCGCAAAACTCAAGCTTTTCGGCTGTGGGCAGACACAGCACTGGCTGGCAATTCCATGCCTCCAACTCCCGCTACATCAACCTCATCACCGCGCTTATTCACGCTATCGGATCCTGGCGTTTAAAGCTGGCGGGATTTCCACGTTAAAGTAATAATACCCTCCGTGAGGCAGCGCAAAAACATCGTCATTGTGGTCTTATTGGCAA
>JAQGPA010000044.1 GCA_028293325.1 Pedosphaera sp.
CGAGTCCTACCTTTGGAGCCATTCTTCAAGTTGTTGAAGTCCAACAACGAATTCTTCACCGGTAGCCCGTTTGGTGGCAAGTGCCAGTAGAAGTGCCAGTAAAACGCATGTGCGGGTCACTAGTGACCCACAATACGTGCTGAGTCCGACACTCCTCCTTTCTGGTTTCGGTTGGTGCCGGCGATTGCGCCTGAGCGGATGAGGACGATGGTTGAGGTAGGGACAGCGTGGCCTAAAGAACCCAGATAAAGTGGACAGGAAAGACTTCCCTAATCAAATATATATAACACGGATTGGCTTGTCATTGCAGCCGGAGATACCGGCAGCGCCCGATTTGGATGCTGCTGGACGAGGATCCCAGCCACACGGCCAAGGTCAATCGGCGGCTCACCAGGCAGTTGAACATCCAGCTGATCTGGTTGCCTAAACAATGCCCGGAACTAAACCCTATGGACCAACTCTGGAAGAAAGTGAAGAAGGAGATGGCCGCCAACCGGCAATTCCGAACCATCGACGAAGGCGCGGACCACGCCGAAAACTGGATCCAAAGCCTGAGCCGGTGGCAGGTCTTCCAAAAGACGGGGATGTTTTCCGAGCGCTATTGGCTGCGGGTCAGGTGAGAGAAAGTGTCAAATTATTTTTGTATACCTACTTAGGAAACTTCATGGTCATGCCGACGCTCGGTCCGCTCAAGACGTGGTGGGGCGAAACCGACAATCCCGGCACAGGTTATTCATCACCTTACAGCCATGACACGGAATTGGTGCAGGCCGGTTACTATGCCGTCACGCTCAGCGACACAAAACCCGCGCTGAACTGACCATCGCACCGCACAGTGAAATCCTTCGCTTCACTTTCACGGAAAATCCGGCGTCGCAAATTCAAATAGACCTCTCTCGTCGCTTTGGAGGCGGTCTAAGGCAAACGTTTTCGCCTGCCGTTTAAGAAAAAATTGCGGTGTGCCACCGTGAAGGGTGCCATTTTTATCTAATCCGCGCCGAAGCATCCACTATAACATGGATAGGCGAGATATCGTTATTTACTGTAATCTCCTGCACATGTCCTTATCTCGATTCAACCTAAAGCCAGCTTTGCTTGCTGGCATACTTCTGGCGGTCAGTAATTTTTATGGTATTACTGCTGAAATTGATTGTCATTGTGATGTTGAAAAACAGCCGGCTCTTTTGGCGGTGAACACTTCCGACCGTGCGGCCACCAGTGAATCTCTGTCGTATTCGGCGACCAAGCCTAAAAATGCAGATGGACCGATATATCTGAATCCCGATGTTCCAATTGAAAAGCGAATCGACGATCTTTTACCGCGCCTGACTTTAGAGGAGAAGGTGATCCAATTATCGGATAGCTGGGGGTCGCAGGGCATTCCGCGCTTGAAAATTCCAGCCTTGTTGAAAACCGAGGGGTTGCACAGCCAGTCATATTCATCCGGCGCGACGATTTTCCCCGCCCCAATTTCGATGTCCACAACGTTTGACCCAGAATTGATTAATCAGGTTGGTCAGGCGATTGGGGTGGAGGCAAAAGCAGCAAATCTGCGCGCCAGTTGGTCTCCGGTTTTGGATGTTGCCCGGGATCCCCGTTGGGGAAGGGTCGAGGAGACGTATGGTGAAGACCCCTTTTTGGTGAGTCGCATGGGTGTGGCATGGATTAGTGGCTTTCAGAGTTTGGGGATGATTGCGGTGCCGAAACATTTTGCCGGCCACGGAGAACCGTTAGGCGGACGCGACAGTAACGATGTGGGACTTTCCGACCGCACCATGCGCGAGATACATCTGGTGCCGTTTCGCGCTGCGGTGGAAGAGGCGCACGCCGGAGGTGTCATGGCGGCTTACAGCACTTGGGATGGCGTGCCAGCCAATGCCTCGACGGATCTTTTGCAGACAATCCTACGTGAAGAGTGGGGTTTTGACGGAATTGTCGTTTCTGACTGTGGAGGCCCGGAAAACTTTTTAAACAAGCAATCGGTGGTGGCTAATCTGGAGGAGAGCTGTAGGCTGGCGATTCTGGCAGGGGTTGACAGTGAATGCGGCGATGCTTTCAAGAAGGTTTTAGCCTCGACCGTGCGAAGCGGCAAGCTCCGTGAAAGCGATCTCGACCCTAATCTGCGCGCGATTTTGCGGGCAAAGTTCAAACTTGGTTTGTTTGAAAATCCAGGTCCACAGCAGATGGTATGGGACAAATTGCCAGCTTACGACACCTCTGAACACCGCGCTTTGGCCCGTGAAGTGGCGGTCGAAGGCACAGTGCTTCTGAAGAACGATGGTAATTTGCTGCCTTTGAGCAAGGACATCAAAACCATCGCGGTCATCGGGCCGAATGCCGACCAAGCCCAGATAGGGGATTATTCTCCAAAGCCGGTTGCCAACCAGTTGGTGACGGTGTTGCAGGGCGTAAAATCGCATGTCAGCCCGACAACCACGGTATTGTATGCCAAGGGCTGTGATATCCATTCAACCAACACTTCGGCGATAGCAGAAGCGGTTGAAGTGGCCAAACAGGCGGACGCGGTCATCTTGGTCGTGGGTGATCACAGTTATCCGGACCGGGAAAGGTCCACTACGGGCGAGAATGTTGACGGAGCGACGCTGGAAATTCCCGGGGTGCAACGTGAGCTGATCCGGCAGGTTCAAGCGACAGGAAAACCGGTTGTGTTGGTGCTGGTAAACGGAAAGCCGTTCACGCTGGTGTGGGAAACTAAGGAAATTTCGGCAATTTTGGAGACTTGGTATCCGGGAGAAGAAGGTGGCAATGCCACAGCCAACCTCATTTTTGGCGACCGCAATCCCTCGGGCCGACTGCCCATTACTTTTCCCCGCAACGCCGGTCAACTTCCCCTGTATTATAATTATTTGCCATCGGGCCGAAGCTACGACTATTTCGACATGCCGTTCCGGCCGCTATATCGCTTTGGTTACGGCTTGAGTTACACCAGCTTCAAATACCAAAACCTCACCACCAAAGTGAACGACAGTGGAACCGTAACTATTTCGGCCGACGTGGAGAATACTGGAGTCCGCGACGGAGATGAAGTTGCCCAGCTTTATATCACGGATTTATTGACTTCGGTCGTCACCCCGGTGATCGAACTAAAAGGAATTAAACGCATTTCACTCAAAAAGGGCGAAAAGAAAACGGTCACCTTCGAACTGACGCCATATCAATTGTCATTTCTAGATGCGGATATGCGGCGGGTGGTGGAACCCGCACGCATTCGGGTTCATGTTGGAGGTGTCAGCCCTCAGCCCCCGTCCGGAGGCGACGGTCACAAATCTAAAATTGGTTTCAATAACCCGGCTGAAGGGGTGACCGGTGAATTTGAGGTAACCAATACTTTTAAAGCCAATTTTGATGGTGGTCTGGCTATGCCGGCAAAAATTGCCAGCGGAAAGCCATTTCAAATATCTTTGACGGTCACCAATGAGGGCAACTTGTTGGATATTGCCAATATCAAACTCTATGGTGAGAATTTGTTGGGATCGCATCGCTTTGAAATTGCTCCGAAAGAAACACGAATTTATAAATTTGACGTAACGCTGCGCAAGGCTGGCCAACAGACTCTCACAATCGTCCTTGGCCAGAAAGTTATCAGCCGTGTTGTCACGGTGTCGCAGTCACCGGCAAATCTTGTTTTGGAAAAGGTGCAGACACAAATTGACGTTGACGGCACCTTGCATTATACGGCGGATGCTAACAACACAGGCGGCGGAGTTTACATGAAAAACCTGGAGTTGCGTGTGGATGGCAAGGTGGTGGGCACGCAGGCGGTTGAAGTTGAATCAGGGGCGCATAAATTAATTCAAATGACCTTTGCTTTTCCGCACTCGGGCAGGTTTAAGGTCAAGATCGGCGATTCACCGGAAGTACAGATGATTGTTCCCGGGGGGGTGAGCCTAGATTTACAAAAGCCTCTGATTTACATTGATTTTGACAAGGCCACCACCGAGATGGAGAACGAGATCAATGGAGCGATCTTGCCGATTCAGGGAAGTCCCCGATTTGTGGCGGGACGAGGTGGAAAGGCTTTCCAGAGCGAAGATCAAAGCACATACATTAAAGCCGGTGGCGTGGATCTCTACCGTAAGTCATTTACGCTGGCTGCATGGGTGAATATCGAATCATTGGATGACGAACAAGCAATGTTCTTTGGCGGACAGGCACCCATGGGGGCGGACGTTGATACCAGCGGAACTGGATTAGCGGCTGGCGTTTTGCGCGGGAAACCCGTTTTATCATTCTGGAATCGTGATATAACCGGCAACAATACCATTGCCGTCGAGACTTGGGTTCACTTTGCCTATACATATGACGCGGATACTGAAATGGGAACAATATATATCAACGGAAAATTAGACAAAAGAACCCACCAGCAACCTTATGCGGGGCCGCTTGAAATGATCGGAGGTGCACCGCGTTTTAATCATGGGCGATATTTGTTAAGTAACGTTTTGGTTTCCCACGATTGTCTCACTCCATCCGCTATCGAAGATTTGGCCCACAAGGGAATAGAGGCATTGCGCGGCGGTCGCATCCTCACTGAATGGCGGACAATTTCCGGAGATGCGAAAGCGCTAGAGACTTGGGCGGAGGTTCCGCCGGGCAGCAGCATCAAAGTGACCGTCGAATTCATGGATAAATCCGGTAAACTGCATCCCTCAGAAAATTACAAAATCAAATCCGGATTTCACTCGCTGGACCTGACCGGGTTCAAGTCTGCGGCGCAGGCACGCTTGAACATCGAGCTTGTCCAGAACAAGTGGGGGGCTGTCCCCGTGATGCAGACCGCCATTCTAAAAGGCAAAACAGACGGTTTGCGCTGGTCTACGACCAAAGAATGGGAACGCGGAGACATATCAAATGGGCTAAGAATTGAGCGATGAGAAGCCCGGTGTATGACTGAACAACGCCAGCGCGGTGGCATCGTCTGGAAAAGATGTATATCCCGCGTCAAAAACAGCGGTAGTTTATACGCTCACGACACCGACCAATGCAGATTCCAGCCCGGCGCTTGAGGCTTCAGGGCATTCCTATGTCCAACTCAACGCGACGGGACAATCACTGACTTTAACAAATAATACAGCCACGACCATTACCGCGCTGAACGTCCGATACTCGATTTCAGACGCACCGATCGGGGGAGGCATTACCAACACGTTAGACCTGTAAGTGGATGGGGTGTTCCGGCAGATGATTAACGTCAACTCAAAACAAACTTGGTGCTATCAAACTTCGGGTGGTGAAAAGGGATCAAGCAAAGACCCAACCTACGGCAAGTCGCATATTTTCTACGATGAGACGCATTTTTTTATCGCGGGCGCCAGTGTTGCCCCGGGAAGCAAAATCACATTCCAACTGGATTCAACTAATACAGCCGCCTTCTATTGGCTGGATGTGGTGGACTTGGAAAATCCTCCTGTGCCGTTAAGCCGGCCAACGAATTCCATTTCCATCACTGATGCCGGATACGGGGCGATGGCCGACAACCCAAATGTGGATAGCACTGCCGCCAATCAGAAGTGCTTTAATGATGCCAAGTTGACAGGCTGGATACTGAAGCAGTTTTGCGGTCACACTGTGGGGTCCACGAAAAAGGGGATATTTCTGCGATTCGATTTAGTCTATTCTGTTAAAGATCCAACACAGCGCAACCCAAAACAAATATGAAATACAACGGTCATCAAATCCTCCGGACAAAGCTTCTGACATTATTCACAGCCGTATTCGCTGTAGTGAGCATTCTGTTCTACAGTGGCACAGTTCAGGCGCAATCATCCATTAGCAGCATTTATCCGGATGGCAACTATCAGTTTGAGCCGTCTGGAGCACTGTCTTTCACCGCCAACTCCCCGGCAGGGATCACCAACGTCACCGTGCAGTTGACCGTTACCAGTTTGTATTCAGGACAAAGTTTAATTAAAAACCTAACCGCCGTGAATGGTCTCACGATCACCGGGCCGACCACGGGTTTGAGTGTGAGCGCCGTATTGAAAACCAATACACTTTATTCTGCTGTCATTCAGGTAAAAGATGCGAATGGTAGCGTGGCCAGCCGAACCGTTAGTTTTGACACCATCGCTCCTGCCTATACTTGGGAGGCGGAAGATTATGATTATACCAATGGTCAGTTTTTTGCAAATCCGCAGACCAATGCCTATGCCGGTTATGGGGCTATTGATGGGACAGATTGCCATAATCACAGCGGGGGCAATAATGGCTACCGTCCCAATCCTGCCAGTCCTGTTGCTGGCGGTCCGGGTGGTTTGGCGACGGAAAATTGTGGTGACACGCCGCGCTTGGCGCATGTTGGCTATCAGGATTACGATGTAGGATGGAATGATAACGGCGACTGGGGAAATTATACCCGCAATTATCCTGCCGGCACCTATTATGTTTATATGCGCGGTTCCTCAGGAAGCCAAAATCAACGAAATGCTGATCTGGCGGTGGCTGGCGGCACTGCCGCATTGACCGGCACGGGCACACTTGCCTTCAAGGTTCCCACCACCGCCAGCGGTCAAACGTATGCTTTGGGACCTTTGTTGGATGGCAATGGCAACTATGTCACTTTCACGTCTGATGGCTCGCCCAGCACTTTGAAGTTGTCGGTGGATCAAGGCGGGTATAATGCAAATTTCTATTTGTTGATGCCGACAAATATTGGCATCCTGCCGGTCAGCACGGTTAGCATCACCAATGTTTATCCAGATGGCACATATCAGTTCCAGGCAACCAACCTATTTTCCTTCAACGCCAGTTCGCCGGTAAGTATCAATCCGGCCAGCGACGTTACAGTGATTTTGAGTGCCACCAACCTGGCCGGGGTTGGCTCCGTGTCGGTTCTGACCACGGCCAACGGCTTGACTGTGACGGGTAGCTCGACGAACATAAACGTGACCACTCCGCTGGCCAGTAACATGGTTTATACGGTGCTCATGCAGGTAAGCGATGCAAATGGCAATCCGTTAAGTTACACCGTCAAATTTGACACCATCGATCCCACCTTTTATACCTTTGAAGCGGTAGATTGGGACTATGTCAGCGGACAATTCATCAATAATCCGCAGATCAACGCCTATTCTGGGCAAGATGGGGTAAATGGCACTGATTTCTACGCACCGACTTCCCAGGGCAGTGCCGATTTAAATCGTATTGGATTATCCTCCGAGACCGCCCACGACACGCCTCGTTTGGGATGGTATTCCTTGGTCAACGGTTCCCTCGTGGCCAACACCAATCCGGCAACGTCAAACCCGTATATTACTGACGATGTGAACCCCGGTGGTGGTGCCTGGGCAAATTATACCCGGAATTATCCGGCTGGTACTTACAATATTTTTGTTCGTTGCGCCAATTCTGGGATTAACGGCACGGAGGCTGATTGTGGCAGCTTCTCCGTAGTGACCAGCGGGCAGGGCACCCCCAGCCAGACGACCTCAAAATTAGGCAGTTATTCAATGGTGAGCTCGGGAGGCTATCAAACATATATCTGGCGGCCCGTGATGGATGCAGGTGGCAATCTCGCGCGGTTCCATGCGGATGGTTCGGCCATTACTTTACGATACTCATACGATGCGGCTGGTGCAAACCAGGGCTTTTATATGCTTGTGCCGGTGGCTCCCGGTTCGACCTTCAAGCCATTCGTCAGCAATTTTGAACCGGATGGCAGTGCATTGTTCCAATATACAAATCAATTGTCCTTTACCGTCATTTCTTCAGTTGGAATGCCGTCATCCGGCATTCAGTTGAATGTTGATGGTGTGAATGTGACTGGATTTACCGTAAGCGGGACGACCACACTGTGGAATGTCAGTAACCCGGTCAGTGTGAACGGGTCTCACACGGCGATTGTCACGGTGACCGACAGTGTTGGCACCACCAGTTCCACAAATCATTTTGATACTTTTGATCCAAATACCTATACCTTTGAATCGGAAGATTACAACTATGCCAGCGGCGGGGTTGGCGGGCAGTTCCTTAATAATCCGGTAACGGTGCCCGGCGCTTATAACGGATTATCTGGTATCGCAGATGTGGATGATCACTGGACTTCTCATAGTGGCTCCTATCGTCCGTCTTCGGGGGTTAATGAAGGAGTGAATATTGAACAAAACAATACTGGAACCCCAGTCCGTCCGGCATTTGTCAATTATAATTATGACGTAGGAAACAATAATGGTGGCAACTGGACAGAGTACACCCGGAATTATCCGGCGGGCAATTTTAACATCTGGATGCGTGTGGGCGGTCCTGGTAATTCTCCGACGGCTGCGACTATATCTCTTGTCACCAACGGTTGGGGCACCGTCAACCAACAACTCCAGACTATTGGCACATTAGCGGGTCCAAACGCCAGTGGATGGTCTACTTATGCTTGGGTACCCATAATGTCTGGGGGTAAACTTGCCATATTCTCCTCAAATGGCGGCACCAATACGATTAGAGAGACTGTGGTCAATGGTGGCTACAATCAGGATTTCTTTGCCTTGGTTCCGGCGAATACCAACCTGCCAGCGATTTCCGGTCTCTATCCCAATGGTTCGCTTCAATTCCAGGCAACAAACAAATTGAGTTTTAACGCAATAGCGAGTAGTGGGGTTCAGACCAACACCATCGTTGTGACTCTGAATGGCGTAGCTTTGACCAATTTGGTCATCACCGGCTCATCAACCAACTGGAATGTCAGCTATACTGGCTTGCAATTGAATACCTACTATACGGTCAGTATTGCGTTCCAAGACCTTAATGGCGCCCCATATAGCTCAACCTATAGCTTTGATACTTATTCAGCGGCTTATTATCAATGGGAGGCGGAAGATTGGGATTATACCAGCAACGGGATAAGCGGATTGTTTGTTGATAATCCGCAGGTTGACGCCTATCTCGGCACGGAGAGCTTGGCGGGAGTGGATGTGGCCCAGACAATTATAGGCGTGACATACAACTATCGTCCTAATGATATCAACCTGGTTCCTGCAACGGACGTCAATGGTCAGTCAAGACCTCAATTCACCGGAACAAACTCGGATTACCGGGTTAACTACTTCGGATATGGTTCGTGGTGCAATTATACACGGCACTATCCGGCAGGAACTTACTATGTTCTTGGAAGATTTACCGAAGGTCAGGCAGCCACGGTGGCTAATCTTGGAAAAGTAACCGCAGGATATGGCACGTCATCGCAGACGGTGGCCCAGCTGGGCACATTCTTCATTCCGCTGGGTAATTGGTCCGTTTGGGAGAGTGTCTATTTGACGGACAACAACACCAATCTAGTCACCGTCACGCTTGATGGCTCACAAACGACGTTGAGGTTCTCTGGAAACCCGGTGGCTGCCAATGATCCGACCATCAACGCGGACTACTTCATGCTCGTTCCGGTGACACCTTCTGGCATTACACTTACAGCGTCGGTCAGCGGCGGGAACATTCATATTTCATTCCCGACACAGACTGGATCACACTATCAGCTTCTATACAAACTCAACCTGACGGATGCAAGCTGGATTCCTCTGGGCAGCCCCATAGCCGGAAACAATACAGTCCAGTCGGTTAACGACTCGCTCAGCGGAGGCAGCCACCGCTTCTATCGTGTGCAGGTTCAATGAAGTTTAAACAAAAGTGACATATAAACTTTCCAGCAGCCGGCGTTGCCGGCTGCTGGAAAGTACTTTTAAGGATGTGTATATTGTATGAATAAGCTGCCCCATGGTTTTAAATATGTTTTTCATCGCAAACACCGTGTTAAGGATGCTGGTTTTACATTGATTGAGCTGTTGGTTGTCATCGCGATTATTGCCATCCTTGCCGCCATGCTTTTGCCCGCTTTGTCGCAGGCCAAGATCAGAGCGCAGGCCACCTCCTGCCTTAACAACATGAAACAATTGCAATTGTGTGCCATACTATATGAAAGCGATAATGCCGATATTATACCGCAGAATGCGGGAAACACCGACAATGGGGGTCAATATATCGGCATTTATCCGTGCAGTCCCAATTGGGTGGCTGGCTGGTTTGCTTATGATGCCCCGAATAACGGTAAACCTGGTTCGAATGCTAGTTTAACTGATAATCCAAGCTTGCCTGGCGGTGTTGACACGAATACATTTTGTTTAGGTGTGCTGGGAACTTCAGATCCCGCCACTGGGCGCCAAGTAGTTGGCTCTATTGGAGGTTATACAAAAGCTGCCGGAGTCTATAAGTGCCCTTCGGACAAGTCCATGGCGTTTGGCGTGGACCGCGTACGTTCCGTCTCGGCCAATAACTATGTTGGGTCTGCTCCTAGTGTGTTAAAATTCGGCAAAAACATTGATCTCACATACCAGTCGTTCATAAAAAGTTCCAGTTTCGACTCCCGGTTGAGTGCTTCCGACTGTTTTGAATTTTTGGATGAAAATCCATACAGCATTAATGACGGTTACTTTCTCTACAATCCGTCTGGATCCGGCGAAAGTGACAGGCCTGCCGCTAATCATGGCAATTCCACTTCCTTTTCGTTTGCTGACGGTCATTGCGCACTTCATAAGTGGTCTGATGCGTTTTTGACTGCACAAGGCACCGGTACAAAAGATCCTCGATGGCTTGCCGCACACGGCACTTATTTAAAATGACCGATTGTTGCTCCTGAAGCCGGCTGTGTTTAGCTCACACAGTTATCCAGCAAATTGAGGCCAGTTTTCAGCGATGGGAAACCACTGTGTTAACATCCCCGCTTTAGAGGATAGCGCAAAGTACAAAGATGATATGATTGTGCTAATCCTGAAAAAGCAATTGGCCTGCATTGAATGATTCTGCTTAAAACCCTATGTTACATTATCTTCTGCGACTATTTGTCCCAGTGTTTATCTTGACTGGAATTGCCCAACCCTGTTTTGCTGACGCTTTATACCGGAACGGATGGACAGTCAGCGCGGCGGTGAGCGCGTCGGGAAATCCGCCTGCCAACGCCATTGACGGGGATATCAATACGAGATGGGGAACCGGAACCGGGCAAACCAATGGCATGTGGTTTCAGATAGACACCGGGGGCGGAACGCCGCCGACGTTTAATCAAATCGTGCTAAATTCCGGTGGCGCGACCGGCGATTATCCGCGCGGCTATCAGGTGAATGTTTCCAGCAACGGAGTCAACTGGGGCAGTCCGGTGGCAACCGGGTCCGGCTCTTCAGCGGTAACCACCATTAATTTCACCTTGCAAACGGTGCGTTACATTCGCATAACGCAAACCGGCAGCATCTCCGGGATTTGGTGGAGCATAGCAGAACTGAACGTCTATGGCACCGGAGCGCCGCCGCCGCCAACCGGGGCGACGGTCACACAGAGTAATGGCCATGTCAGCGTGAATTGGACGGCTTCTCCGGGTGCTGCCAGCTACAACATCCTACGTTCGACAAATTATGCCGGACCCTACGCGGTGATTGCTTCCAACTTGGTGAACGTGGGCTACACCGACAACACAGGGGTTAATGGTACATTCTTTTACTACCAGATAACCGCCAACAATGCCTATGGCGTGAGCGCCCCCGCTCGGGCTGCTTATAGCTGGAGAGTGATGATCCCGACGCTGAACACTAATGAGATAGTTGTGGCCGCGACGACTCCGCAGGAATATGGGGCCGCCGGGGACGGAGTGACTGATGACAGCGCCGCTTTCCAGAACGCGATGAATGCTGTTTACAATTCGGGCAGGTCGGGAGGCGGCGTGCTGTTTGTGCCAGCGGGTAATTACGCCTTCTACACCAACATCACCATTCCGACGGGCGTGACCTTGCACGGGGATTGGAAGGATTGGACGCGCAGTGGCGGCGGCATGGTCGGAACAACTTTCAAAGTTAATTACGGAGCCGGACAGACGACCAATACGCCCTTTATCACTGTCAACAGTTCCACCGCGCTAAAGGATGTGAACATTTGGTATCCCAACCAGAATCCGAACAGCATTGTGGCCTATCCGTATTCGATCGGGCTGGCTTCGGATGCCGTGGTGCAGAATGTGGCATTAGTTAATTCGTATCAGGGCATAAACGGAACCGGAGCGAGCAAAGGTATTATCTCAACAGTGGTGGGCACTCCTCTTAGCATAGGAATTCTCTTGGATCAGATTTATGACATTCCGCACGCGGAGGATGTCCGGTTTTCGCCGGATATTTGGCCGGCTTCTGGAGTGAGCAATGCGCCAGCGGTTGACGGTCCTCACACGGCTTGGATGCGCACCAACGGTATAGGTATGCTGTTGATTCGCGTGGATGGATTGATCGCGATGGATACTTATATTAGCGGTTACAATATCGGCATCATGTGTACCAATACTGGCGGGGGCGATCCGGGCTGCACGTTTTACATGGGGTCGGTCAGCAATTGCGCCACGGCCTTGCTCGCGCAAAATATGCCCGGCGCGTTGGGATTGATGTTCTCGGCTTTCACGCTCGATGGAGACACGGCCATCAACCGCACCCGTACGGATAGTGACGCGAATGCGCAGTTCAACCTGTGCCGGATCATCGGGCGCAACGGCCCGGCGGTCAGTTCTACTGGAACCGGCTGGCATTCTTGGATGCAATTCCAAAACTGCACGATTTCCAACGCGCTTCAACTCAACGCGGGGGTGTTCAATGCGGTCAACTGCACGTTGCAGGGCGCAACCCAATGTGTGATGAGCGCCAGCGCCACGCGCGCGGCGTTCACAGGTTGCACGTTCAGCCCGGTTCAAAACATCGTCAACCCAGGCAACCCAGGCAATCTGCTGATTGACAGCCAGACAGCCATTTCGAACGCGATGCCGATTGTTTACTGGACGAATATTGTCAATGATTATTTATCACGCAAGCCGGCCAAGCTGGATTTATTCGTGGCAACCAATGCCCCTTGGGGCGCAACAGGAAATGGCACGACTGATGACACGACAGCGATCCAAAACGCGTTGAATTCTGCGGGAGCGAATGGTGGCGGGATTGTTTTTCTGCCGGGTGGCAAATACAAGCTTACCGGCACGCTGAATGTTCCGCAGGGAGTGGAGCTGCGCGGAACCTATGAAATGCGGCATAGGACTTGGCCGGCTCCGGATAACAAGGCCAAAGGCGCAATTCTCCAGCCTTATGGAGGCCAGGGGACGACCAACGGCCCCGTGGCCATTGTCTTGCAGGCAAACAGCGGCCTGGTGGGTGTGACCATCAGTTATGAAAGCCAGAACTCCAATTGTATTCCCTTCCCGCCGACAATTCAGGGTCAGGGTGGAAATGTCTATGCCTTTGGCATTGTCTGTCCGAACCCGTATTATTACGTGGATCTGGATACTTACACTTGCACCAACCATTTTTTCTACATGGTGGATGGATGGGAATTACAGACTGGCTACAAAGTGGGTAACGGTTCTTCAGGTTCCATTGTAGATTATCAAGGCAACTGGACCTATTGGATTGATAACTATGATTCCCAAAGTCATTCCCCAGGGACGAATGCGACGGACTTCACCGCGCATAATCAGGAGGCATTTGTGCTGGGCGATTGCACAGAACTGCTGGTGAAGGATTTCAACATTATTGGAAATACATTCGCGCGCTTCAATTCCCAAGCAGGCAAGGGACCGAATGCGACGCTGGTTGGCTGCTACGCCGACGCGACAATTCAAGGTATGATCCTGGACGCGGCCGCGCCCTGTAGCATCACTGCCGTCAACACGCCGATGGCGATTTTCAATTTCAACAATCACAGTGACCTGGCTACCACCCCCGTGGGTGTGTTGAGCACGACGAATTTTCAGGGCACGGCCAAATTCTTCAACACAATCATCTTTGCCGGCCCTTATTGGGATTTCAACATCAATGGCGGCGAGGTAATCATGGATGTCGTCCACATGGACAATGCCAATAAGGACAGTGTTGTCAACGGGGGCGTATTTCATTTAATCAACAACTCCTCTGGAGACACTGGTGGGAACAACACGGCTTACAATATAACCTTCGGGGTGGGAGCAGGACTTCCTGGAAAAACAAACGAGTTCATCGGCACCTATAATTACAATGGTTATACTTGGACCAACCTTAACCTCGGTAACCCGGTCAACGTGTGGGGTGACTTCGGCCTCTCAACCTACCCGCCGGTGGTGTCGGGACTGACGGCGACTCCGGGGAGCGGACAAGTAACATTAAATTGGACAGCCGCCGCTGGCGTGGCCAGTTACAAAGTCAAACGCTCCACCTCCCCCAACGGGCCGTTCGCAATGGTTACAACCACTTCTGCGAATAGTTATCTCGACACTAACGTTGTCTCCAATGCGACTTACTATTATGTGGTCTCTACACTCAACACGTTTGGGGAAGGTGCGGACTCCGGTGTGGTAAGCAGCCGTGATGTTCTTTTGAACCGGAGTGGCTGGGTGGCAGCTTCATCCGTGGGCAGTTCGCCAGGAAATGCGATTGATGGCGACAGCGCCACCCGATGGTCCACCGATGCATTCCAGACGCCGGGGCAGTGGTTTCAAGTAGACATGGGGGCACCCACGACGATCTTCAAAATTGTCATGGACACAACTGCCTCGCCCAACGATTACCCACGAAGTTATCAGGTCAACCTGTCCAATGATGGTGTCAACTGGGGCAGCCCGGTAGCCACCGGAGCGGGGTCTTCCGCAGTAACGACGATCACTTTCACAGCGCAGACGGCACGTTATATCCGTGTTACGCAGACTGGAAGTGCCGGGGGCAATTACTGGAGCATCTATGAGTTCAATGTCTACGGGACGCCGCCGCTGCCTCCGACCGTGCTGACTGCGCTGGCAGGCGATGGCAAAGCGACTTTGACTTGGGCGGCTGCTTCGGGAGCGACTGGCTATAACGTCAAGCGTTCTACGACCGACGGCGGATCATATGCTCTTGTTTCCAGCCTGGTAAGTGTGACCTATACCAACGGTGGCTTGGCCAATGGCACGACATATTACTATGTGGTTTCTTCAACCAACTCCGTGGGTGAAAGCGGAGATTCCGGGCAAGTCAGTGTGCAGCCAGTGTCCTTGGTTTCGCCGCAGGTCAGCTTTGTAGCCAGCGGCGGCCAGATGCAATTCACTTGGCCGCAGGATCACACCGGCTGGAGCTTGCAGATGCAGACTAATTCGTTGGCAGCAGGGCTTGGCACAAATTGGGTGACTGTGCCCACATCAAAAGCCACGAACCAGATGACATTCCCTGTTGATCCAACCAGTGGATGCGTCTTCTTCCGCCTGGTGTATCCGTAGAATCAAATTTATTTGAAATTTGAACTAAAACTATGACAATTGGGCCGGATGCAGAAAATCAGCAGTTTGACAGGGTGTTTATGGTTGGGCTTGGACTGATCGGCCGGGCGGAGGATTGCCCATGTGGTTTGCTTTATATCTAACCACGGCTTCAATTCGATTACGCGCATGCATTTTCGAGACGATATGTTTTACATGTGTACGAACAGTCTCCATTCCGATATTAAGTTTTTTAATAATTTCCCTGTAAAAAAAGCCGCGCGCGAGCAGCTCAAGCACTTCTTTCTCCCGTGGTGACAAGCATTCTATTTCAGTCGAAAAAACGCGGGTCAAATGAAAATGCCTCAGCGTTTTGAACTCAATTGCAGGCATGGTTGTGCGGCTATCGCGTTCATCACCAAAGAATTCAGCCAAGTGATTTAGATCACCTGCCCTGACCAGAAAAACAGTGGCTCCAGCCCATAAGGCCCTTAAAATACGCTCCTCATCTTCAAATATTGTCACGAGTTTCCATTCGTCTTCAACGATAAATGACGACGTTCTAACATTAGGCACTCTATTGTTGGTGTCGCCCATGTAAACCCAATTTGGCCTGACTTGTTTTAGACATTCACGCGGTGCGGAACAAACCCAGCCCTGCTTTATCCGCTCGTCGGCTGGAAGGTTCCATTTCTTTAAACATTCAGATGCCGACAAAATACTATAACTGAATTCAAAAATGCCATCCTCATAAATGACGATACTCGTTAAAAGCAAAACGCCTTGGAATGCCTTTGACTGCTGTTCTGCCAGCATGAGGCTTTGTCCTGTTGTCCAAACAATTATCGAAAACTCAATCCAGTGTCCAAAGACTGATTCTTGCCCGGCAGCGCTGAATTTGCAGACATGGAAATAGTCTCCATGATTCGGTGAATTATGAATGGAGTCGGTAACTCGGCCAGCACGCCAAGAATTGCGACCGCCGGTGCCTTGTGGCTTGAAAAGTAGATCTTTATACAGTTCGAACACCACAAGCAATCATGCGCTTGCTGGTTCCGTTACCTTGTGTTCTAACTAATTCGTTCCGCAGATTACCCTGCATGAGCGCGGCGATTTACTTCTGCTAGGTTTTGCGCTTTTCGTTCTACTGGCGAAAGGAAAGCCGTAGCGATTGAACTCAGTAATGAGCGTGCGAACGGTGGTGACCCCGATGTCGAGTTTTTCGCTGATTTCCTTGTAAATGAAACCTTGAGCCAGCAGTTCAATCACCTCTCTTTCGCGGGGGGACAAGTTTTCAGCTTCCTTCGGCGAAACACCGATCAGATGAAAATGGTGCACAACTTTACGCGCGATCGAACTGGACATAGGGGATCCGCCCTTAAAGACGTCCCGAATGGCTCCGGGCAACTGATCGGGCGAATCTGATTTGATGATATAGCCGCTGGCCCCCGCCTTAAGCGCGTGAAAAATGCGTTCGCTTTCCTCATAGTTTGTCACCATGATAACCTGCATCTGAGGAAATGTTTTTTTGATCTCCAGCACGCACTCAATCCCAGTCATGCCCGGCAGCTTGATATCCATAAGAACCACATCCGGCTGTTTGTTTAATATTTCAGGCAACGCTGCTTCGGCGGATGCATAAGCTCCCAAACAGGTGATGTCCTGCGCCAGCTCAAGAGTTTTTATCAGTTGTCCCCGCAGTCTTGAATCATCCTCAACAATTACGACTGTTTTTTTCATACATTTCGACCGTGTAAAATACCGCCGCCGATTATGATTTTTCCGCCGGGCTTCCCACCCGGATGACCCATTGACGCCTGGGACTAATGCCCGGCACCATCGACCGGAGTCGGAGCCAAGGGCCGGCTGATCAGCAAACTTAACTGCACCGTGGTTCCATGCTCCGGTTCACTTTCGATCAAAAAATTTCCGCCGATTTCCCGCATGCGTTGCCGCATGTTGTTCAGCCCATTGCCCGGACGGCAATCGGCCAACTGAAAGCCCTGACCATCGTCTTGAATGGTAATCTTAAGCATAGCGGACTCAAACACCAACCGCAGCATAATTTCGGAACCTTGCGCATGTTTGATGACATTGTTGACAGATTCCTTCACCACCATGGCGATATTATGCCTTATCTGACTGGAGACCTGAATGCTTTTGGGCAGGTCGGCCACTTGCAGTCGACATCTGATGTGCGTCTGGCTGCAGATTTGATTGACCATCTGGCAAAGATAATTTCCCAAGGCGTCCAAGTCGTCATATTCGGGGTTGACGGTCCATACGGTTTCATAAAGTGCAGAAATCAGCTCCCGCGACATTTGTTTGATTTGACTCAGTTCTTCCCGTGTTTTGTCCGGCAAGTCAGAATGCAGCAGTGAGGTGGCGCTGATCATGGAGATTTGAGTCACACGAGCCCCCAGATCGTCATGAATATCGCGCGCAATCCGCAGCCGTTCACTTTCCAGTGCCCTTTGACTCCGCAGGAAAAGCAATTCCTTTTGCAACCGGTGCCAGACTACGTAGCGGGTGATACCAGACAAAATGATGATGATGAAAAGCATAGAGGCACCCCAAAACCAAGGCCGATACCAAAAAGGCTGCGGCACAAAAATTCTGAGCGAAGTGTCCATGCCATTCGGCCGGCCCATCAGGTCTACCCCGACGAGATGAAAACGATAATTTCCGGCGGGCAGATCCGGATAGAGCACCGAACGCAAATCCGATACCCCGATGCTGTACATCTCATTCCATTCGATAACGAGGCGATTGCCGGGATGCACCCGGGGACTAGATTCTTTTACGTTATGCCATTCAGCATGGGCGAGAGGATCTTCATCTTCAATGGCAAAAGCCTTGATTGAGGGCTCCTGACCGATTTGCACCACCTTGGCCATGCCCATATGCGTGCCATCGCGTTCCCAATAGGGCATGCCGTTCTCATCGAAGGATGCAGGATGGTCAAAGGGCGATTCGAGCAAGATTTGGGGTGGCGAACTGTCCGACGTTTCGGTCATGACCAGATTGGCCACGACATAGATACCAAGTGTAGACGGAGGGCCGGCGGAGGAGATGACCACCCAGGCGAAGGCTGCGTTCCGCGGCACAACAATCGTTTCGCGGCGGTGGGTCAGGGGTGAGGTGTTTAATGATCCATCCCAGCCGGCACTTTCGCCCAAAACCGGAAAAGACTTCTGGTCGATCTGATTGCCGTCGGCATTGAAAAATCGGATCGCCAGAAACATGTCACCACCGCCTATGTGCCATCCACTTTCAAAACCTTCCAGCTTGCCGCGCAACCGCACATCGGTGCGAGCGTTAGTGTCGCTAAAACCAAAACGAAAGGAGATGTTTTTAGGGAATGACCCCAAATTTACAGTTCCAGCGACGGGTGGGATCAAAGAATTATCCCCAACCACGACCGAATCAATCATCAGCTGGTTGGTATTTTCGCTAGCACCAAGATATTGGCGAGAAACGAGCAGGACTAAAGCCGGCACCAAACCATAAATTAATTTACGCGGCATGTTCATGCGATAAACATACATTCAAGGAGGGGCCAAGATTGCAACCTTATGGCATGCAGAGGTTCCCCTTTCCCCGCAGAATGGAGCGTTTGTAAAATCATGCGGACTGAAGCACGCACAACAAATATATTCTTCGGGATCATTTCTTGGTGAGTGTTCGCGTGGGGATCAGCTGGGAGAACTGGATTTCACCGCGCAACATTTTGCCGGCCTCGCCGGTCAACCACAAATAGTGATCGGCCGGCATGCCTTCGTAGTCGCAAAGTTTCGGGCCCGCCGGCGGAGTATTGGAACATTTGAAGATGGCCGTGCCTTCATCCATCTCGTCGAACATGGCCACATAAAATATTTTTGCGCCGGACTGGATCGCACCGCTAATTTCGCTCCAGTAGAACGCGCCTTTTTGCCGGGGAATCTGGTTCAAAGGCGGAACCCCATGAAACTCCAGCTTGCCCAAGTTATACCAACTGAAGCCGGGATAGATGCACGGCGCATAATCGAGATGCCGTTTGCTGCACCAGGCGATGTCATTTTTCACTTGCGCGGCATAACGTGATGGCTCAGCCTGCAGTAGCGGCGTGAAGCGTTGCACCATCCATGGCATGATGATGTCGGCTTTAGCCATCACCTCATGCAGGTAAGGATCGGGCAGGCAATCAAGGTTCAAATCCCGAAAATAAGTCGGCACGCCAAGCATGATTGCGCAGCCACCGTATTGCGGATCATTTTTCAAAAATTCAATCAGCTTCTCGATGCCGATGTTGCGAATGTTGTAAGGCCGGTCGGGAAAACCCAAACCCCAGATGGCGACCAATGGTTTTCCTTTGTGATAGAGATAGTTGTTAGTGGACTGTGACGTGATCTTCAATTCATCCACCAATTCCTTCCAGTCTTTCATGATCGCCGAACAATCTTCGCCCTGTGCAGCAAGTCCCGAAAGGTCATACATCACGGCGATGGCGCGGCCATATCTTTGCGAAGATTTAAGCGCGTGTTCCAAAACGAGGCGACTTTGATGACGACCCTCGACCGTGCGCAACGGCGAAAAAAAGCGTTGCACGAAAACACCGTCAATGCCGTATTGCTGCATCCATTGAAAATGCAAGTCGGTCGTGCTTTGATCTACGGAACTGAAAACTTGGGCGACGGTTCCGTCATTGTTCGTCAGTGAAGTTGGATAAGTTTTTGGATACTCCGAAACATCCGGCCATAAATCAACGTGGACGTGGTCGGCGTCAAAGTTTCGGCTGGCGGCATAATGTCCCCAGCCTTCTTGCGCGCCATCTTCTGGCGCACGAAACCAGCCTTGATAACCGCACATCACCAGACCGTCATAACTTGGATAATGTGACATCGGGCTGTGTTTGCTTTGAGCATGGACAGTGGTTAGTTGGCAGCCCAACATGACAATGACCAGTGCGTAAATATTTGTTTTCATGACAAGGATAAAACCAGTAACAGCTTCAATATCATTTGTTGAGCAACGATTACGTATGCTTCTGGAATGTGGTTCGCGCTAATCGAAAATATTTTATGCTGAAATTTCATAAACATGCTTAATAATTGGAATAATCTGATCAGTTCCGGGCCAGGCCAGTAGGCCGATGCAAATCGGATGGTTTAGTTTTGCCTGAATGGCTGCCTCGGAGGACCTGCACCACATGTGAAACCGCTTTATTACCCACAATGGTCGTCAGTGTTTGCGAACCGGTCTTGGACAGGGAAATCTTGAAAACGAAGGAGCGTGTTGCGCCCGGCGCGATCTCAAATCGATGAGTCGCCAGGAGGCAGTCTCCAAACAATTTGACTTCGGCAACGTCCAACAAATTGCCCGCGTTGGTGATGGTCACGATGGCCGGAGAAGTTTCATCTTTGTAAGCACCGTCCGGCAAATTCAGATCATATTTGAAATCCGCCTGATATTTTTGCGTCATTCGAAATTCACCCGGGATCCCTTGCACCGGATCGGTGAAACCGAGATGTTCTTTATGATGATCACTCCCGGTAGGCGGTTCCGGACTCGCCCCGCCGACATGAACACGGAAGGTTCCGGGTTCCACCACGCGCTTCATATCGGCATTGAGCAAGGAGAGCTGATACGGTGTAAGTTCAAACGTCACGGTTTGTTTCTTACCCTTTTTCAATGAAATACGGTGAACGCCCTTCAATTCCATGATCGGCGTGATCACCGAAGTATAAACGTCGGTGAGGTATAGTTGCGTCACTTCATCACCATCGCGGTCGCCGGTGTTTTCAACATCGGCGGCGATCGTCACCGAGCCATCGCCATGGCTGACGGTCGTAAGGTTGGAATTTTTAAAGGCCGTGTAACTCAATCCATAACCGAATCGGTAAAGCGGAGTGAACGGCATGTCATAGTAACTGTAGTTTCTTCCCGTAGGCAGATAATCGTAGCGCAAGGGGAGCTGACCGATACTGCGCGGGAAGGTGATCG
The DNA here is from genome assembly GCA_028293325.1 of Pedosphaera sp. Lineage (GTDB taxonomy): Bacteria > Verrucomicrobiota > Verrucomicrobiia > Limisphaerales > Pedosphaeraceae > JAQGOT01. The sequence continues at coordinate 21,203 of JAQGPA010000044.1, forward strand.
GCAATCGGCCTGACGGATTGCGGTCACCAAAAATAAGGTCGGCCGTGGCATCCCCACCTTCTTCTCCGGGATACCAAGTTTCTAAAATTGCCGGAATATTTTCCGATTCCCAGACCAAGGTGAAAGGCTTGCCGTTGACGAGCACCAACACGACGGGTTTGCCGGTGGCTTGGATAGCTTTGATCAACTCGCGCTGCACCCCGGGGATTTCCAGCGTCGCGCCATCAAGGTTTTCACCGGAGGTAGATTTGCCATGACTACTGTCGCCGACGACCAAAATGACGGAGTCAGCTTGCCTGGCGATTTCAACAGCTTCGGCAAATTTGTTGGTGTTGTCAGAAAGATAATCGCAGCCTTGCGCGTAGAGCACCTTAGTAGCTGGACCGACGTGCGACTTAACGCCTTGCAAGACTGTTACCAATTGATCGGGGCCCGGCTTGGCCGAATAATCTCCCGTTTGAGCTTCGTTCGCACTCGGACCAATCACGGCGATCGTTTTAATGTCTTTGTTCAATGGCAGCAACCGACCTTCGTTCTTTAATAGCACCGAACCCTCAACCGCCACTTCACGCGCGAGCGCCCGATGTTCCGGCGTGTCATAGGCGGTCAATTTATCCCAGACCATATTCGGCGAACCGGGATTTTCAAACAATCCAAGTTTAAATTTCGCGGCCAATATCCGGCGGACGTTGACATCGAGATCGGTCTCTTTCAACAAATCGTCATGCACGGCGGCGGTGAGGTATTTTTTGAAGGCCTGACCGCATTCGTTATCTACCCCGGCCAGAATGGCGAGCTGGCAGGCTTCCTCGTAATTAGTCACGGTGGATTGCTTGTCGAAGAAATTTTCCGGACCGCCGCAATCGGAAACAACGATGCCATCAAAATTCCATTCCTCGCGCAGAATATTTTGCAACAGTTCATGCGACGCATTGTTGGGCGTGGCGTCCCATGTACTATAAGCAGCCATGACGCCGCCGAGATGTGCTTCTTCGACCGCGGCGCGGAAGGGAATTAGGTGGATGTTGCGCATGGTGCGATCTGATAGTCCCGTGTCGTTGCTGTCGCGTCCACCGAGCGGCTCGCCATGGCCGGCGAAATGTTTGGCCACGGCGATCATGCCTTCGCTTTGAAATCCCTCGATCCAAGCCACGCCCATGCGGCTGACCAGAAATGGATCTTCACCATAAGTTTCTTCGACGCGACCCCAACGCGCATCGCGGGCGACATCAAGCACGGGCGACCAGCTCGCGTGCAGGTTAGCCGCCTTGGCTTCGACCGCCGTCGCTTTCCCAACTTGATGGATCAAATCGGGGTCAAAGGTTGAAGCCATTTCGATGCATGGGGAAAATGGTTGCGCCAGTGGAATAAGATTGGCCATGCAGTCCTTCCGTCTTTAATAATGCGGGGATTTTTAAACGTGGGATACCTTTGGAACCCCAGTCGTCGCTGAGTTGGATGATTTTTTCATCCAATGTCATGCGAGGTAACAGGTCGTCGATCCGTTGCTCGATCGGGATGCCGGGATCAAGATATTTGGCACTCCCTGCGGTTGCTGTGGCATCAGAAGAGCCGCCGGACGAACTGACCGGTGGCGTCGGCCAGCTGTTGTGTTTGGGCGGCCATGCTATTGTCGTAGGCCAACTTGAGGCTTGTCTGATCCTCCGTTTCACAAGGGCATTCTGCATGACTTGCCAGACACATACTGAGACTGAAAGCCAGACCGGCAGATTTCAGTCGCTGAACAGATAAAAAATTATTTTGTTTCATGTTTTTAAACTTGAGCTTTTTTGTTTTGAGTCTCACAAATTGGTTGGCGATGCTAGTAGATTGAGTGCGTTTTAGATGATTCGTTTGGCCGCAACGGGCTGAAAACCATTCGGGTTGTCATGCATGGCCGCTTGCCCCAGTAATACTCTTCCACCGTGGCCGGCAGCACGACCGGAGTTCCGCTTGTTTGATCGAGCATGTCCCAGCCACCGGTGGGCGCATTGGCGGATAATTTTGTCAAATCCACTTCATCCGGCAGATAAAGTTTGTCATGTCGCCATGCTACTTTTTCATCCAGCCACAAGTGCCACGAATCATATAGAATGATGGGGTCAGGAGAGTCGGTCCCATTGGGCAGAGGTTCCTGGCCAGCTGCGAGCAAGCTTGTAACGCAAAACAGGAGACCAACAATTTTGATTTTGAATCGTTTCATGGACAATAATTCGCATGGCGCTCGGCTGGCGTTACATTTTTGGTTTCTCCGTCGCAAAACCAAGTTTCTGAAGAAAATTAAAATCGGTGCAGCTGAACTTGCCGGCGAACTTCCAATCGCCATCTATCTGCACGACTTTGATGACAAGTTGGTTCCAACCAAGTTTCAATAGCAACGGATTGATGGTGAATGCTTCCGGATCCAGCGGCCCAGTGCGTTCGTTGTTGGCGAGTAATTCGCCATTCAACCAGACTTGGCAGCCATCGTCGCTGCCGTAAGTGAAGGAGAGCTTGGGTAAGTTCGGTTCGGATAACAGATCATCCAACGGTTTGTCGGATTTAATCCAAACCGCTAGATACACAAAACAATTTTCCTGCGGACCGCGAACCAATCCGTTTTTGAAATCAAACACGCCGCTGCTGTCGGCATCATGGGCGTGCCAATGATGACCATTTAATTCGCCCCCGGCTTTGACTTCCCCGAGCGGCAACGAATCGCCGAAGGCATCATGCATATTCGTCAATCCAAAGCTGCCGCAAACGAGCACACGCATAAGCCGTCCGCTCAAATCAATGAAACCATTTTGCGCGGCGACTGCAGTCAGGGGGATGCCTTCGTTACGGAACAATTGCTGGATGACGGCCGATTTCTTTGTCGATTTGATTTCCGGATCGAGGTTGCAAAGGATCACGCGGCCTTCGTTGACTGGACGAATGGAAATTGCTGCTCGTGCTGAAGGATTCTCCACTTCCGAACGGAACAACGCCGCTGTCTTGACCGGTTCACCCTGGTAATTCCAATTGCGCCAGTTCGCTGGGCACGCTTCCAACACGATTTTTGCTTCGGCGACAAATTTGCCGGTCAGACCAAAACTCATCTGTTGCCAGTCATCGTCCTCAGAAAAATAAAGTCCGGCGTTATTGAGCCCGGCGAGCAACGGATCATTTTGTTTCACGATGAACGAAGAACTGACGCGTGGTTCAACCGCGATCTCTTCACCGAACAATTTGCTCAATGCGGCTGCGCCGGCCGGTTTGACGTTCCATACCCAAATCGTGCCGCCGTGTGCGAGGGTTTTATCAACAGCATTCTTCAGCGCGTCCGCCGAAGTCGGTTCGCTAGAACCATCAACCAAGAGAAAATCGGAGTTGGTTGCATCAGCATAGAAGGAGGCTTTGACACCCGCTTTGCCTAGTTCTTGAACCAGACGATCTGCATTTTCCGGCAGATAACTAATAGTCACCGTGCCTTGATTGGTCGATGGGGTCGAGGACGACGCGTGGGCGGGCCGGTTTGCCCAGGGTGAATTATCCACTTTCAGATTCGCATCGTGGATCGCATTGAACATCGGCCACGGGCGATACAGTGGCAGTGATGGATCATAACCTGGATTTAGCGTCGAAACATAGGGACCTAGCCGTTCCGGCTGCATCCCGGGAATGTCTTCCTGGTATTTGCCGAAAAAGATTCCTTCGTCGAGGGATGAAGCTTTCGTCAAATCGCTCTTGCCCAGCGGCAACGGCTGGACTGAATACCAGACGAGATTGAAAACGCTTTGAGAGTTTGCCTTGTATTTTTGCTGGCTGGTCAATAGGCCGTAGCATTCATAAGCCAAACCTTCCATGCGACCAAGGTCGGATTCATAAGCGCGATCACCATTGAATTTGGAAACCTGTTTCGGTGTGCCGTAATACGCCATGCTCGTTTCGCCGACGGCGAAAGGCTTGCCGGATTCTTGCGCGCGCTGTAAATCGCCATCGCCCCCGTAATGGATGTTGATGACGGTTAAACGGCCCTCCGCATCCCATTCGCCATCGCCGGAAATCCAAGTCCGCGTCGGATCGTTTGTCAGGCAGATGTCTTTCCAGACCGTGATCTCGTCGAGGCAATGATCAATCATGCTTTGCGGTGTATGCCAAACGTTGCGCAGCACAGGCAGAATCTCATTGCACACGCTCCAACCAAAAACCGAGGGATGATTGCGGTCGCGTTTAACCAGTTCTTCGACGTGCGACCGGCAATTTTGCCAAAACAGATTACTGTCGGCTTTCGGTCCACCGTCACTTAACCAGATTGCGCTCTCGTCCAAAATCATGATGCCCATTTCATCCGCCATGTCGTGGTAAAAGGTTGGATAGACTGAGGCGTGCAGGCGGACGGCATTGGCGTCGGCGTCCTTGAGCAGCTGATACCAGGCGTAGGCGTAACGGCGGGTCATTTGTGGCACACCCATGAAGTGCCACGAGTCGCCGTGCAAGGTGATCGGCTGGCCGTTCAGCAAAAGCTGGTTGCCTTGGGTGGTAAATTGCCGCCAGCCAAAGCGCTGGTATTTGGTGTCAATCGTCTTGCCCTCTGCCGACAAATTTAAAAGCAGCCCATTCAGATTAGGGTTAGCCGGACTCCATGGTTTCAACTGACCGTTGACCTTTGCTGTCAGGACCACGGTTTGTGAAGCGCCGGGCGCAAGTTGGATCGACTTTCCAGAAAGTTCCAAGCTGGTTTTGTCGGCGAGCTTCCATTTTACCTCCGGCATGTCCAATGTGGTTTTCCCGGCTTCATTGATCCATTCGCGAACCATGCCGGCCAAGTTGACTGCCGCCGGAGTTGAATCGTGGTTTTGCACCGTGGCTTCCACGCGTAGTTCGTCTTGATTCACCAGCGGCTGAACAAAAACGTCGCTGATGGCCACTTTCGGTTCGGCCAGCAAAAACACATCCTGCCAGATGCCAGAAATAAAAGTGCCCCAGAACGAGCCGGACAGGTATTCGCGGCGACCGTAACGACCGGGCTGGTCAAACACTTTTGAATTGATGACCTTTACGAGGATTTGATTGTCCGTGCCGAAGTGAACCAGCTTGGTAACGTCAAAATCTTGTGCGAAGAAAATATCGAATCCCTCGCCCGCACGCTGGCCATTGACGTACACCACCAGCCTGCCCGCGACCGCGCCAAAGTGCAGCACGATCCGTTTGCCGTCCCATGATTGCGGAACCGGCACCATTTTTTCCATCCACGCCGCCTGGATTTTTTCCCATTCTTTTGGATACGACGGATAGGCGCGGAAATCGCCGCCGGGTATGTTGTCTTCCGTCGAAAAAGCATTCACATTCCACGGCGAGGGAATCTTGATGGCAACATTATCCCAGACACCGAACTGCGGCGCGGTTTCGTGAGGCAACGTCCAGTTTTTGTCGCCTTGAAAACGCCAAGAGCCATTCAGGCAGATTTCCTGCCGCACCGGCTCTTCGTATCGGCTCACTAAGCCACCTTGTGGTGCGAATGGACGATCGAATGTGACGCCCTCCGCGATTGAGCTAACAACGCCAATCTGCAACGCCAAGACTCCAAGCAATAACGCCACGGTTCTTTTTTTGCTTTGAATTTTTGCTTGTTGTTGGTTCGGGTTAAGCGGGCGGATAATCATCATAACAGTATTTCAAAAAGATATTGTTTATACTATCCCCAATAACGTGGATGGTATGGTTCGATGCGTGGTTGCATTGATCCGCTTCATGTCTAAATTGGTGACTAAGTACTTCGTAAATTAAGTTTTTTTCTGAATAGCTTGCGTTGTCCGGACGCGTTGATAGTGCGAGTCAAATTTGTGACGGGCCTTCTCAATGGAAAACTGCCATTGGATCTTGATCTTCCTTTCCGACCGTTCCCGGATGCACGCCAGGACCTCCTCCTCCAGGGGGGCCAGAGTGGGGATGCGTCGATTGAGGCATTGCCGGGCCATGGCTGAAAACTCAATTTCGATCATGTTCAGCCAGCTGGCGGATTTGGGTGTATAGCTGAACTCAAAGCGCTGAGCGAGCGCAAAAGCCTCTTCGGCGGGCAGGTGTTCGTAGAAGGAGCTGGCGTTATGGGTGTTCAGGTTATCCTGCACCAGCCGGATCTTACTTGCCTGCGGCCAGGCTTGCGCCAGTTGCTGACAAAAGTCGGTGTATTCCTTCTTGGTGCGTTGCCGATAAACGCGGGCCAATCTTTGGCCGGTTAACGGTTCAATGGCCGCCAGCAGGGCGCAAGAGCCGTTCTTCTCAGCTCACACAATCACATAGTTCATGTCCACGAAACAGGGCAAGGCCACCGGGCACGCCCATTTGTCCAGAGATGGAGACCGGCGGCGTAAAACCATCGTTGGCGCAACCATGATGATTGGATAAACTAGGGGGGTGTTGTCATAAGCTTCATCTTGAAAACGTATCAGAGACACGCCCTTTATTCGGATTTTCGATACGGACAACAAAGCGGATCACCAACAACGACGTCCTCCCAACCAACAAAATGGGACGCGGCATAAAAACTCTCCGCCATGGTGAATCCCGAAGTAGCCGCACGTTTAATCACCTACATCCGAGCCTTTTCGCGTTTCATCCCACTCAAGGTGCACCGTCTTGAAAATGGCTTCTGCAAAGCAGTCGATCCTGGAGCCTACTATCACGAATGTCTGGCCAGCCATTGCTGCGCTTCCGCAGGAGCTTTTTGTGACCACTGGGCGATTAAATTTTGAATGGCCGCCTCACGCAATGCGCCCTCGGGGAATTGTTCCACCCATGCCGCTGCCGTTTCCGGCTGTTGCTGTGCCCAGCGTTCGACAATGGAGATCACGGTATCCTGCTGCAACCGTCCAGCGGGCAGTTCTGTGACCGCCAGAGTGGCGGCGGACTCCGGATCTTGGTCCGCCCAAGCTGTAGCTTCACCTGCCAGCACTTTTGCGCGCAAAGTTTCATCAGGAATTTGCACCGCCCAAGCCACCGCATTTTGGGCATCTCGCGATGCCCACTCCATTGCGGCGCGTTCGATCATCTCATCGCGCTGTGAATTCGGTGGTAAGTCCACTCCAAGTTTCAGTGACACCATTGGGTCAACACGCACGGCCTCATTCGCCACTACCACCAATGCACGATTGCGTTCCGTTTCATCCGCCAGCGACTGGCCCCAACTGATTGCGTTGGTCAACTGGCTGTTGGCCCATGTAATCGCCAAGCCGTCCAATGCCGCCTGTCGTTGTGGTCCTGCCGGCAAGCTCTTTGCCCATGCGTCCAGGTCTTGTGGATTACCCTCTGCCCAGCGTTGAACCAGTCGTCGGCTCAAATCTCCGACGAGGTCTGAAGTTTCGGTGTTTTTTAAAATATCAAGTGCGGCGGAAACATCTTCGAGTTTTAAGGTGGCAAGGAAATTGGCGATTAATTCTTCACGCTTGATTGAATCATCTTCGACGTGGAGATCTTGGATCAATTTCTCCAGTTGATCTGAAAGCAAATTGCCAGTCCTAAAGCTGGCAGTTTGATGGTGGTAAAGGCTTTTTACAATGGTTGGGGGGGCAGATGGCTGGATTGCGGGAAAAAATTGTTCCGACCTCGTTGTTTCAACTTGTTTCACCCCGGGGTAAAACGTCTGTCGGATACCCGCTGCCAGGAAAACGGTCAGCGCGAGAAAAAGCCAGGGTGACGGCCCGAGTGTTGGGCGCGGGCCATCATTGTTTTGGTTGTGGTAGGCCATGTTTTTTTATGGTGATGCCGTGACATTGGTGAAGGTGGCGGTGCAGAGGTTGGTGTTGTTATGCGAGGTCACGGCCAGACCAATCGTGGCACTGGTCGCCATCGGGAACGTCTGCGTGGTTCCCATCTGCGTCCAAGTTGTTCCGTTGGGCGAATAGTAACCCGCAAAAGCGTTGCCGGTGCGCGTAAGCTTCACCCAATACGGAGCGGCTCCGGCCTGGCTCGTCCAGGAAGTGCTGCCGCTTGTATTCGTGCGCCACTGGAAGGTAATACCGCTGCCCGGTGTCACCAGCATTGCGGCGTTGATCGCCCCTGCCGCCGTTGTCTCCCGAATCATCACTCCGGCTTTCGCCCATGGATCGGTGTTCTGCACGCTCAATACTTTGGTTATCACGCTGCAATCTGCGCTGGAAGATTGATAAACATATTGGAAGGCATCGGCCGTTCCCTGGATGTCCGACCCGGAACCTTTGACTGTAAACGTATTGGTGAGATAGCTGGCGCTGCCAGTCAATCCCACGCTGCCAATATCCTGATTTTGCCATGGGCTGGGCAAGCCACCGTAAACGTTGAACTCGTGAATGCTCCACCACGGGCCCGAATTGGCCGTTTCGGTGACACGAATGTGGCGCGCGGTCTGCGGGGTGAAAATGATCTGAGTGACGGATGAGTTTGGAGACCCCGTCGCCACCGTGCTGCTCCAGTTGACCCCGTTCGAGGAAACAGTCACCTGATAGCCCTGGGGATAATCTCCGGGCGAGGCGCAGTTTTCCAAGACGATCTGGTAGAACGTCTGGGGAGACCCCATGTCAACCTGAAACCACATGCCATTGGTCTGGACTGCTCCTGAACTCCACCGCGAGCTGGCATTCCCATCTATCGCATTGGTCGGCGGACTGCCAGCATCGCTCGTTGAAGCGCTGGCCACCCAGCCCACCCGGCTCAGCCCGCCCGGCGTGGCGCTGACCATCGTGGAGTTGGCGCTTTCACCGCTGCCATTGACCGCCGACACCACGAAGAAATAGGGTGTCCCGTTGACCAGCCCCGTGTTGGTGTAGACCACGCTCGTCACGCTGCTCGCAATCACGCTATACGGCCCGCCATTGGTTGTGGACCGCTTGACATTGTAGCTCGTCGCGCCAGATGACGCTGTCCAGTTCAGTGTAATTTGAGAACTGCCCGCCACAGGTGATAAACCTGTCGGAGCTGCCGGCGCTCCCAACTGCGGAGTTGCAGTGGCCTGGCTGGAATTGGCGCTTTGGCCGTTGCTATTGAGCGCCGACACCACATAGAAATAAGTCGTCCCGTTCACCAACCCTGTGTTGGTGTATACCACGCTGGTCACGTTGCTCGCAATCACGCTATACGGCCCGCCACTGGTCGTGGAACGTTTGACATTATAGCTGGTAGCCCCAGACGAGGCCGTCCAACTCAACGTCACCTGGGCATCGCCTGCCGTGGCCGTTAACCCAGTCGGTGGAGCTGGCACCGATGTTGAACTCAAATAGAGGGTGAACTCGGCAATGCTCCACCACGCCCCCGCGTTGCCGGTTTGTGTGATGCGAATATAGCGCGCCGTGTTGGTTGCGAACGCGATTGTTGTCACAGCCGAAGATCCGGCACCGGTCGCCACAGGGCTGCCCCAAGCGCTGCCATCGCTGGAAACATTAACCTGATAGGCTTGCGGATAATCTCCGGTCGCCGCACCGGCATCCAAGACAATTTTGTTAAAAGTTTTAGCGGCCCCCATGTCCACTTGAAACCAGAGGCCATTGGTCTGGCCTGTTCCCGACCCCCAGCGCGTATTGATGTCTCCGTCAATTGCGTACGCCGCCGGCTGGCCCGAAGCGCTCGTTGAAGCGCTGGCAGTCCAACCGCTGTGGCTGGAAGTCGCTGAATACACATTGAACTCGGCGATGCTCCACCAGAGCCCTCCGCTTGACGCTGTCTCCGTGACTCGAATATAACGCGCGGTCTGGGTCGCGAACGTAATCGTCGTCACAGCCGAAGAACCCGTGCCTGTCGCCACAGGACTGCCCCAGTTGCTTCCATCATTAGAAACATTGACCTGATAGCCTCGCGGATAATCCCCTGTGGAACTGCCACAATCCAAAACAATTTTGAAAAACGTCCTGGCCGAACCCAAATCCACCTGGAACCACATGCCATTGGTCTGGCCGGTTCCTGATCCCCAGCGGGTATCGATGTTTCCATCAACCGCATTTGCTGGCGGACCGCCCGGGTCGCTTGCCGAAGCGCTGGCCACCCAGCCGCTTTGACTCAAGATAACATCTCCGCTGCTGACAACTCCGGAATTGGCCCCCTCTCCCATGGCGTTGAGGCTCGAAACCACATAGTAGTAAACCGTGTCAATGGCCAGATTGGTGTCGGTTAAGTTGGTTCCAACCTGATTTGCGATGATCGTATAGGGTCCGCCGCTGAGGGTCGAGCGCTTGAGACTATAACTGTTCGCACCGGCTGCGGCCGTCCAGCTCAATGCCACCTGCCCGCTGCCGGGGGTTGCTGTCAGTCCAGTCGGAACCGGAGGATAACTCGACATGCCATAGTTGCCCCAAACATTGACTGGATTGTTGGAGTTTGCGTTGGACCAGCTGTAACCGACATTATTATAGCAACCTATGAACTCGTTTGTTTTTCCGGCAATACCGGCGCTGGCCCCGAAGGTCACAGTGTAAGGCTGGTTGTTGCCGCCTGTATTTGCGGAGGAATTATTAATAAGATGGAACACTCCGGCATTCACCACACTGTCATTATTGGCATTGTCCATGTGGACCACCTCCATGCTCACTTCACCACCATTGATAATAAAGTCATAATAAGGACCGGCGAAGACAATTGTGTTAAAGAACATGGCTGTGCCCTGGAAGTTTGCTGTGCTCAGCACGCCCACAGTGGTGGTTGCCAAATCACTGTCATTATTAAAGTTAAAAACACACATGGGTGTGTTGACGGCAACGATGTTGCATGGCGCGGCGGCATCCAGGACCACCCCTTGAATTGTTGCGTCGGCGTAGTCGCTGATTAAGGTTGCGTTGGCGCTCTTTCCGCCTTCGCTTCTAAAATTTAGGAACGTATTTTCAATGATATTAAAGTCCTTTACCAGCAGTTCCGTGCAATTACCCAAATTATACATCTGCACGTTGTGCGCCACATACTTCAGCACGGGAGCCTGGATGGGTGGCGGCAGTGAGCTCTGGGATTCCCCGTTGTTAATCCAATAGGTCCAATTTCCGTGACAATCGGCAATGGTTCCCGAAGATCCATTGCCTACATTATAACCCGTCCGAAGCGCCCAGCCATCGGCCATATAGACAAAGTGATTGGTGCAAGTGTAGGTGTCCAGATCCATGTAATAATACGGATTGGGGCAGTTTACTCCGACAACATACATATTTGCACCTCTGCCTTGGATGGTTGGTGGAAACATGTAGCAATTGGTGTTTTGGGTTTCGTAGGAGATTGTCGCGCCGACCAGGCCGCTGTTGGCCTCCAATGCAATGGCCACCGGGCCGTTGGTTGTTCCCTGTCCAGCGTAAGGCCGGAGTATCGTGCCTTTGGCGTGGCCATCAGGGGCGGCGGTTGTTGTGTGTCGCAACTCAAAAGTCCCGCGCAGTTCCACGCCGCTGGGAACATCTATGGTTGCGGTGAGTTTGTATTTTCCGCCAGGCAAAAACACAATGCCCCCGCCATTGGCTCCAGCAGCGTTGAGGGTGCTTTGTATTGCTGCGGTATCATCATTCGTTCCATCTCCTTTGGCACCGTAGGTTGGGCTGGTCGCCAGGAAAAGAGTCGTTTTGGCCGGCTTCCGCGAGACGTAGTCTTTAACAATGTTGGTCCAGTAAACCAATGGCATTGTTGTCGCGCTGGACTGGCGGCTGTCGACGAGAAGGTTGGCGGGGTTGCCCTGATTAACAATGTTCATCGACGGGCTGAAGGTGCAACCTGTAAAGGAGGCTCGCGTCGCGCTGGCGCTCAGCACGCCTTGGGTCCCGCCAAGCAAGGTGCAATTAACCGCATTGAACACCCCGGCATTGAGTTGAAGGGCATTGGAAATGGTGCAGTTCTGAAATTGCATCCACGAATGCCATCCTGAACCCGTGGAACTAACCGCCGTTCCGTTGCGCCCGATGATTGTGCAACGGTTAAACTGCAAATTGGCGTCGCTTCCGGTGGTGGTGCGGTTAACTGCTATGTCTCCATCGAGCGTCATCAACGAGAACATAAGACCGAGAGCCCCCGGCATGTTCTGCGCCATCACGGCCGTGGCGCAATTGCTGACTGACCCCATATAAAATGTGGCCCCCGGATCACCGTTGCCAGTGTTGGTGCACATGATTCCGACGTTATAGCCGCTGATGTAAGTATCCATGCAAATCAACCCGTCCACGCGTATTAATTGCATGCCCTGGCCGTTGGCTCGCATCCACGCGGCATGCGCCCCGCCCACGGCAGGCGCATTCGTCAGATTGGAGGCTGGCCAGATGTCGGGAGAAAACCGGATATCTTCAGCGTGGGGAATATCATAGATCAAATCCATGGTAATGCCTCGGTAGAGCGGGGAGCCAACCACCGTCGATAGAATAGCCTTGTCTCCGGCACTGGGTCCAATGCCTTGATAGGAGTTGACCAGCGCGACATTCTGCACAACACAATCCCCGGTCATTTTGACGGAATAAGGATAGCCCACGATGTTATTTGCGTTCTGATTGGGATACCAAACATTCACGCCTTTCAATGCGGTTGAACCACTCAAGGTGATGAAAGGGGTGCCATTGGTCAGCCCGGCACCGTGATAAACTTTAAATGTCGTCCCAACAAGTCCGCCGCTGCCGCGCGTCCAGTCCGCCCAGTCCCCATGCAAAGTCACCCCCGTCGGGATGGTCAAATTGGAGTAGAAGGCATAGTTGCCGGTTGGAACAAATACGACTCCGCCGCCGGAGTTGTAAACTGCGTTCATTGCGCTTTGGAAAGCGGCGGTGTCATCGGTGATTCCATCGCCTGTGGCCCCATACTCTTGAGGGGTGGTGGCCGCCACTACGATTTCGTTGGTGTTCAGTGATGGCGTCACAACTCTCCAGCTATACGAAGCACCACTGGGAGCACTCTGTCCGTAGGCGTTCAGTGCGATCACTTGGTAAAAGTATATTACCCCATTGCTGACGCTGGTGTCGGTGTAAGTCAGACCTGTCAGATTGGAAGCAATCAGGCTGAAGGGGCCGGCAAAGCTAGTTGAACGTTGAATATTGTAGCCGGTCGCGCCTGAACTGGCAGCCCAGTTCAATACCACTTGATTTATACCTTTCGTAGCGACCACTCCGGTTGGCGGCGGTGGGGCGCCCACGCCGTAAACGTTGAATTCAGCAATGCTCCACCAAATACCCGGGTCGCTCCCCGTCTGTGTGACGCGAACATAGCGTGCGGTTTGGCTTGCAAAGTTGATCGTGGTCACACTCGAAGACCCGGTTCCAGTTGCCACTGCGGTGCCCCAGTTATTCCCGTCATTGGAAACATTCACCTGATACCCTCTTGGATAGTCCCCAGAACTACTCCCACAATCCAAAACGATATTAGTGAATGTAGGGGCAGTGCCTGATCCCATATCCACCTGAAACCATTGGCCATTGGTCTGATGGACGCCAGTTCCCCAGCGCGTGGCTATATTGCCATCAATGGCGTTAGCCGGGGGGCTGCCTCCGTCGCTGACCAATGCGCTGGCCACCCAGCCGCCTCGGTTCAGGACATTCGCACAACAAAACTGGGCTCCCAGAGCAAACACAAGGATTACCAATAAAACCCGCATTGTGGAAAGAGGGATTGCCTCTGAGATGGAAGTCCAAAATGATTTTGTGTTTTTGTGCGCCTCGCCATGTAAGGGTTTAATATCGTCGTTTCTCATATTGCTAATCGTTTTAACTTCGTGATTCATGGTTTCCATTTGGACAGGCCCCCACTTTAAAAGTCGGGACATGTCTGTATTGATTTCAATTTACCTGTGGTCCGCGCATTAAAACGTGGACCACCGTTTTGTTCTATTCGCGTTTGCTTGTCATCTGGCTTACGGCACTGCCGTCACATTTGTGAAGGTGGCGGTGCAGAGGTTGACGTTGTTATGAAGGGTGTGACCGCGCCAACGGCAGCACGAACATTATTTTCAAGGAATAAAAATGCACTAGCTGTAAACAGCAGCAGGCATATAAAGCGCGTGATTGTTTTCATGGATTTAAGGCGAGCTAAGTTAAGGATGGTTTAATGACATGAGACCTTTGGTATAAGAGGTTGTGAGCAGTTTGAGCAGTTGATTTGATGTTTTTGTTAGCTCGATAAAGTTATCCAATTAAAATGACAGGGGTATCTAAATATAATATAGCCGAAGAACACTACGGGCGCCATCCACTAAAACAGGGATGGCATTGGCCCTTATGGTTTCAGGAGGTATGTCAATTTAATTTCCGGGCGTCGTAGCTAATTCAGCACAAACGGTGTTGAAAAATTATCGACTTAGCATCCGGACTATCATTTTCCCCAATGATATTCGATGCAGAGGGCCCCTTGAAATTGCTGCCTTTTGAGTTCTTTCAGAAGCGCTCAGGAATTACATGCTCCGGTGCCCCAAGGAATATCGTGTGCTTTCCGGGTCGTCTTCACGAAATCTTTGAAATGCACGGCCAGCACTTGGCCAGCATACTTTTTCTAGCATTCAGCCGGGTCGAGTCCCAAACGAACCCAATGTCCAACATCCGCGAATGCACCCGTTAGTGACCCGCAATCCTTGTGGATGCTAGTGGACCGTTTGACAAGTAATTGGACGTAGTCGTTGCCCACGCAAATCTGAAGTGCTTAGATACAAACATAATGGCCAGCCCCCTAGGTGCAAGAATCATCAATGAAATCAATAGTTATATCGCTACTCAGATTGGGCCTTGGACGCGTGCGGCGAGAACACGGTGAATTGCGCGCGTTGACTACGTTAAAAAACTTATCAAACAGTCCACTAGGACAATGGCTTGATTTGACATAGTTAGTAAAATAACTTGAGTGATCACATGAGCATCTGTATTCGCTGGACTTTTAACCTATGATTACTCTGGTATGACAAATTTGATTAACCGCTTGAAACGCGCGCCAGTAATTCTGGTTTTCACTTTTTTGATTTCAAACTTACTTTTTTACGCCACCGGGCGGGCCCAAATCACGAATGGCCTGGTAATCCAATCAATCTCGGTGGATAACAAACTCGTGGCGATGCGCCATACCGGGCAGGTAAATCTTGGGATTCATCCCAGGGACGTTGCGTTTGGATTCGGGTCTGGCCGACCGGATCTTCAGCCTCCCCTGCGATTGCGGGCCAGACTGGAGGAATTCGAAAACAGATGGCATGAAGGTGACCCCAATATGATCTTGGCGGTGCGGTTCTTCAACGAAAAGGGCAACCAAATTGGCCAAAAAATATTCACCATTGCCGGGCAGAGCGAGGGCTGGAACGGTTCAGTGAGGACCTCGCCATTTGTGCATCGTCGGCAAACCGTGGCCGTGCCGCCGGGCGCCAACAAGGCCTGGGTGGTCATTAGTTCGGCTGGACCACCCACCGCAATCGGAATCTACGTCGTGGCAAATTTAATCATGACCGAAACTTCTCAAGGCTCGCCAGCTCGGGTATTGATCAATTCACCACTCGATAATCTAAACAATAGCGACCACGTCCCGGGTTGGGACCCGGACGGAATTCATATGAGCATGGCGAAAATTATTGAAGCTGGCCAAAATCCGCCCAGGCGCGCTTTCGCCATCGAAGATGACGATCCTGAGGCTCATGCCGAATGGCACAACTCCTGGGCCGCCGCTCCAGTCGTCACTCCGGGAGGCAGCTTGGAGGTTGAATGGAATGAAATGTATAGCACAGGGGTGGCGGACCTGCGCTCCGTAGTATATCCGGACCTGCCACCCGGGAATTATCGGTTCCATGTTACTGGGCTTGATATTTTTGGTATGCCGGATGGCATTGAAGCATCGGTGGACGTTTTCGTGCCGAAACCATTCTGGAGCCGGCCTTCGTCCTGGGCTATCGTCGCGATTGGGTTTGTAGCGATTACGGTAGGAATATCGCGTTATTTCGTCTGGCAAAAAGTGCGAAAAGAGATGCTTTATGTGAGGTACCAACAAGCCTTAGAACAGGAACGCTTACGGATAGCTAGGGACATTCACGACGACTTAGGTGCACGGATAACTTGCATTTCCATGGTCAGCGCGACTTTGCTGCATGACCCCAATTTATCCGATGTCACCCGCACGGAACTCAGCCAGATACGGCAAATGTCGAAAGATCTCATTTCTGCGCTCTATGAAACGGTATGGACAGTAAATCCCCAATATGACAACTTGGATGCCTTGGGAAATTATCTTGGTCAAGTTGTTGGTAAATTATGCAATGAAACACGCCTGCAATGTCGCTTCCACATATCGGATCTGCCCAGTAATATTCCCATGTCCAGCCACATGCGTCACAACATTACCATGGCAACGAAGGAAGCGGTCCATAACGTGATAAAACATGCCAAAGCTTCCGAGATTGAGGTGAATATTGTTGCCACCGGCGACCTTATCGATATGACTGTTAAGGATGACGGCTGCGGTTTTAAGTCCTCAGACGCTAATTCTGGCCATGGCTTGAGCAATATGAAACGCCGACTGGAGGAGATGGGCGGCGAATGTGTTGTTGAATCCGAGCCCGGATCCGGGACAATGGTACACTTTCGGTTCACCATCCCGGACATCCTCAAGGCCGTCTATTCTAGCGAATAGATGAGGTCTACCCAAGTCCAAATCTCACGCATAAAATATACCAGTATTCGAGGGTGTCCGTCGTGATGGATTATTTTTCTGCCGCTTAAAATATGAAAAGAACTGTTGTTGTTGTTGAAGATGATACGGGGTTGAGAGAGCAGCTTGCAAAAATCCTAAAGACTGCACCGGATATTGCTTTCGTCGGCGCCTATGCCTCCGCAGAGGATGCGCTGCCGAAAATCGCACACTTGCAGCCCAATGTGGTGTTGATGGATATCAAATTACCGGGCATGTCCGGCACTCAGTGCGTGGCTGAAATCAAAAAAATGCCCCAATCATCCCAAGTCATCATGGTTACTGTTTACGAGGACAGTGATAGCATTTTCGGCGCATTGAAGGCCGGAGCCGATGGCTATATCATCAAATCAGATTCTCCCGACCAACTGCTTAATGCAATCAGAAATGTATCCGACGGCGGAGGATCTATGTCAATACCCATCGCACGTAAAGTCATTCAGCATTTTCATCTGATCGGAGCATCCACGGACGAAACTGAAAACTTATCGCCTCGGGAGCGGGAAGTGCTCGATTTGCTGGCGCAGGGCTATATTTATAAAGAAATAGGTTGCATGTTAACAATTGGTGTGGCAACCGTGCGAACACATGTCCAACACATTTGCCATAAGATGCACGTACGGAGCCGGGTGGAAGCTGTGGCCAAACATCAGAAAAGCAAGCGTCATCCATAGCACCACTATTTAGAGGCCATCAAGGCAACGAAGCTGCCAGCACATTATACGCATCCGCAGACGATCCGTCTTTTGTAAGCGTAACGCCGAGCTTTCAATTACCCACAAGTTATGCTGCCAATAAAAAGCCTAACTGGATGTCATTGAGTCGAGACACGCCTCGCCACATGACCATGTTTCCCGGCGGAGGGGCAGCGGCGTGGGCGAGATAGCCGCCGAGGCGCGCGACTTTTATTATATAATCCGAGACCGTTGCCTTTTTACGGGGAACTCGTGATTTCGTTTTGAGCAATTCATCCAGCATGCGCACCTTCGTCGTGGTCAGGGCAATGGCTGGCGGCAGGCTCGGTTCGGTTCGGTGCAGCATGGTCAGCCAGAAAACCCTCCACCCGATGATGCAGAAGATGGAAATTAAATTGACCAATCTTTCAGAGCTTCGCATTTTGGATTCCTCGGCTTTGCAGCCTGATTTAAAGATTTTGTGGAACAATTCGATTTTCAACCGCATCGCATACCATTTCAGTTTCTCGATGGCTTCCGTGAGTGATTTCACCGGCAGATTGGTGATCAGCTTCCAGACAATTTTCTCACGACTCCGTGGCGTTCCACGTTCCAGGGCGTAGATAACTGTTAAAGTAAGTGCCGGATAGTCCTTCCGCTTGCCCATGGGTGGCAGAACCTGTAGCCGCTCAAATTTGATTTCCAGATCGGCCTCATAAGGCTTTGGTCGCCGGTTCAATCCCGGCCTCTGGCACCACTTCAAACCCCAATAAAATGCCCTGTTTATAGGCAAAGCCTCGTTTTTCCAAGGTGTTTACCCAATCATCTCTAATCCGGCTCAATCCTGCCCAATAGGGTGTTTTATGGCAACCGCTGGCAACCTGCATTTTGCTTTAGAGCTTCTGCTGGCCATCTCACAGAAGCTCCCAACGAGGCTGGCCAGCCAGGGAGGCATCGCCCTAATAAATGCACCTTGCCCCGTCAACTGCATTCGACCGGGAGAGCAAGATTTAGTTTCAGTTTTTCGAGGCGGGCAGCATCAATCCGGATTATTTTACTGCCAAGAGTTGAAGCCCATTCAAGGGCTTCGCTGGAATATTTCCAGCACTTTTAAACCTGGCCCCTCAACATCATGGAAAACGTATCTCAATGGTTCGCTGCCATGAAGATAAACGACCACGACCCCGAACCCTTAACGAGCAGCAGGCGAGTAATTGAGAGTTACGCCGAAATCTGCCGAAGCACCCAATTTGGTGCCCGTTTTGGTGCCCAGTTTGAACCCGTTGGCTCTAACTCCTTGCTGCATCAGCAGTTTGGAATGGAGCCAATGGTCGGGATTGAACCGACGACCTACGGTTTTGCCGCCCGCTCCCGGCGCTGACCATCCTGCTGTTTGCGCTGACTATCGATGCTCCAGCACAAGACAGCACTCAACCAACCCCTCTCGCGCAAGCCGAAGTGGAAACAGCCCCTTACGCCGTCATCGCCAAAGGGGCTCATAACCGGGTGTGGCAGCGCACCACCTTGACGGCGGATGGCGCATGCAATTCGACAGGCTTGATGCTGGAGCAAGTTTCAATGGCAACAAGGGTGCCGGGGGACCGTGATGGACTCCCCTAAAGACTTGGATGACTGGCTTGCGGAACAAGTCGGATTTGTTGCATCTTGGTTGCATGGAACGGAACGCCGTAATTCAAAGAATCCGGGAGCAGGTCAACCAGATCGCCGCCAACGTGACCGCCATTCATCCGCTCGTGCCGGGACTGGCCGACCCGCCGACGCAAGGGGAGTTGTTGAAGGCGCTTTATGAGCTGACGAAAAACGTCGAGGTTGTCAAAAAGCACCTGCTTAAACTGGAGAAGCGCGATGATTCATCCGCGCTCTGAAACCTTTGATGCCGGACCGGTAGGGCGTTACAAACTCAGATGCCCCAGGGCAAGCAGGGCGTAAAAAGTGTATTCCGCGTCGAGATGGTCGTCGGCCCAGTGGCCATGGAAGCCGCCGCGCGCGTCCCAGAGCGAATCCAGAAAATCGAGACAGCGCTCGTGAACCTCGTCCGGCAGGCGGCGATCCATCGCCGCCAAGGCATGCAGCACGGTGGCGGTAGAGAGCAGGTCGGGCATCGGAGCGCCGGGCACAGCGAGGAAGCCGCCTTGCGGATGCGCCTGCGAGAGCAGCCAGTCGCCCACACGCTCGTTCACGGGAAAACCAAGATGGCGGATAAGCGTGACCGCGCCGGCGGTGGCATTCGTCGCGCCGATGCTCGCGCCGGGGACATTGCTCCACGCGCCGTCGGGCGTTTCAAGGCGCTTGAGACTTTGGATCAATTTGAGCGCATGCGGCGGCGTTCGGCCAAGGTCTTCGTAAGCACCGAGCGCGACGAAAGCGCCGTAAGCCGTGCCGTGCGCGAGTTTCGCGTCGCCTTCGTAGCCGCCGTCGGGTTTGCGGAACGTCTCGACGCGCTCAAGCAGCGCCTGGTCGAGGCCGCGCGGCATCCGCTGCTTGCCGACCACGGCCCAGCACCGTGCCAGGGCGGAAAGATGGATGAAATCGAGCGTCGCGCCGTCGCTGTGCGTGCGAAGGAATGCCTCGACTTTGTCGCGCGGTACTTCGGCGTCCATCGCCTGCAATCCAGCAAGTGTGAAGATGGTGTAGTAAAGGTCCGGACGCCCATCTCGGTCGAGTCCCGCGCCCTCGGGCGAAAGCTGCTGGCGGAAGAATTCGCGCACGAGTTCCGTGGAATCGCCGAGCAACCGCGGCGCGAGCCGGGCGACCTGGAGGAGTTGGAGGCGGAAACTCACGTGGTCTGGCCCACCGAGATCAGTGCCGTCATCGGGCGGCGGCGATCTCAGCTTCGACTGACATTGGGGCGCGCACCCCGTCTTGAACACCGTTCTTCAGCTCCTGCTCCTTGCACCAGCCTTTGATTTCCACGTCGTTGAAAATCTTGCCGAGCACACGGCGGAGCAGACCCTTCAGGTTTGGGTTTTCCAGATCACGCAGGCAGCGAATGGCTTCTTCCTTGTATGTTTCGAGCAAGGTGCGGGCGCGCGTATCAGCGCCAAGTTCGGCATAGAGCGTTTCGATGGCGGTGGTGGTCACACCGGCGGGAAGCTGGCGATGCCACACGGAAGTGAGCCATTCCTTCTGAGCGCCTTTCGCTTTCTCATGGGCGACGGCGAGCAACAGGCTTGGGCGCAATCCGGCAATGTCGTTGGTTTCGCCGCTCGCGCCCAGATCGCTGAGATCGTCGCGAATTTGATAGGCGATGCCAAGGGCTTCACTGTAAACCTTGAGCACTTCTTCCACTTCCTCATGCGGCTCCAACCCGGCGTAAATGGCGCCCAGGCGCAGCGCGACTTCAAAGGCCGGCGCGGTTTTCTTGCGGAAGATGTCGAGCACCTGCGTTTGGGTGAGCGGTTGCGGCGCGCGCATCCAGCAGAGTTCCGCTCCCTGCCCCCGGCAGAGTTCGCGCTGACCGGCGGCGGCAACGCGGATCATTTCGGCCTTTTGCGCGGCACTGGCCTTGCAGGCCGCAAGTAGCCGGTAGCCTTCGCCGATGAGCAGGTCACCGACGTTGAGAGCGATGGCCACTCCGAATTCCTCATGGAGTGTTTTTTCGCCGTACCGCCGCGCATCGTTGTCCTCGATGTCATCGTGGATCAACGAGGCTTTGTGGAAGCACTCGACGGCGACGGCAATTTTCTTCAAGTCCTCGGGCAGCGGTTCGCCCATTTCCTTGCGCAAGGCCTGAAACGCCGCGACGGCGAGGAAGGGCCGCCAGCGTTTGCCGGCGCGCATGAGCCAGGCCCGGGCGATGGCCTCGGTCTGGCCCTCGCCACTGCCCATGATGATTTCAAGCGAGGCGGGCGTGAACCAGAAATCCACTTCGTCGCGCAACGCGCTGAGATCGAGGCGGCGCGTTTTGTCGTCACTGGTGAGATGGATGTAATCCCAGACCCAGTCCAGGTCCACGGTCGTGTCAATGCAATCGTCCTGCAACAACGGCACGGCGACACCGGGAATCGCGGCGGCCTCCATGTAGGGGAAGGCGCGCTCCAGCACGCTCAGGCAGCTTACGCCCACGATCGCCTCGATCTTGCCAGTCTGGATCAGCGACATCACGATGGCCGAACCCTCGGCGACGAGCGTAGCATAGCCGAGTTTCTCCGCCTCGGCCTGCAAATCCTGAATCGTGCAGAGGCCGCACTGCTTGCAAAGCAGGCCAAACTCATCGAAGGGAGCGGGGCACTTGCTCTCGACCCGCAGGCATTTGGGCA
>JAQGPA010000082.1 GCA_028293325.1 Pedosphaera sp.
GGGTGTCGGGCGCAACCCTCTTCCTGCAAGCGGCGCAGGATTTGCGCATCGGCGGCCGGCAGGGCAACGCGCAATATCAATACACCATCCAGAGCGACACCTTACAGGCGTTGGTCAAATGGGGGCCCATGCTCCTGGAGCAGATGCGAAAGCTCCCCGGCCTCACTGATGTCAACAGCGACCAACGGAATAACGGCCTGCAGGCAGAACTGGTGTACGACCGTTCAACGGCATCAAGGCTGGGAATCACGCCCAGCAGCCTCGACGCCATACTTGAGGATGCCTTTGGACAGGAGCAAGTGTCGACCATGTTCACGCCACTGAACCAGTATCATGTGGTCATGGAGGTGATCCCGCAGTTTTGGCAGAACCCGGAGGGATTGAACCAGATTTACCTCAAAGCGACTAATGGAGGGGTGGTCCCGTTGGCCGCGGTCACCCGGTACGAGGCGACCACCACTCCCATCGCAGTCAACCACCAGAGTCAGTTTCCTGCTGTGACGCTGTCGTTCAATCTTGCGCCGGGCGTGGCCCTCAGCGATGCCGTAAAGGCCATCAAGCAAATGGAGCAGAACGTGGGACTGCCGGAAACGATTCAGGGAAATTTCACCGGAACGTTGCAGGCGTTCCAGGCATCGCTGGCGACGGAACCGTTGCTGATCATCACGGCACTGATGGCGGTTTACATTGTGCTGGGCATTCTTTACGAGAGCTATGTTCACCCGATTACAATTCTGTCCACACTGCCGTCCGCTGGAGTCGGGGCGGTTTTGGCGCTGATGCTGTTTCGCACCGATCTGAGTGTGATTGCGCTGATCGGGATCATCCTGCTGATCGGCATTGTAAAGAAGAACGGAATCCTGATGATCGACTTCGCCTTGGCGGCGGAGCGGCAAGAGGGGAAGAGTTCGGCGGAGGCGATTTATCAGGCTTGCATAATGCGCTTCCGGCCCATCTTGATGACGACGATGGCGGCGATGTTCGGGGCAATGCCGTTGATTTTGGGGAAGGGTACTGGCTCAGAACTGCGCCGACCACTGGGGCTTGCGATCGTCGGCGGGCTGCTGTTAAGCCAGGTGCTAACGCTCTATACCACGCCGGTCGTCTATTTGTATCTCGACCGCCTCAGCCTGTGGTGGGTGCGCTTGAGCCGGCGCCCGACGGGCGGGGTCCCGCCAGCGGTGATTGGATAAGGAGCGCCAAATGAATATTGAAAGCCAATGCGTAAGTGGTGGAAAGGAACGAAAAGGCCCGGCCGTAAGATTCCAAGCAGTGGTAACGGCCTGCATGGCCGGTTGTGTGCTTATCACCGGATGCAGTGTCGGCCCGAAGTATGTAAGGCCCACCGTGCAGGTTCCGGCGGCATTCAAGGAAGCCAAGGGGTGGAAGATGGCACAGCCGCGGGATAATATTATTCGCGGCAAGTGGTGGGAAATGTTCAATGACCCGCAGTTGAACGTGCTTGAGGAACAAGTTAACATCTCAAACCAGAGTGTCAGGGCAGCTTTCGAGAACTTCCTTGCGGCTCGGGCAGTGGTAAAGCAAGCCAGGTCAGGGTATTTTCCCACAGTAACAACCAGCCCGTCCGTGACCTATTCAAAGCTGTCATCCTCGGGAAACCAAATCAATCTCTCCTCCGGCAATACGATTGTGGGAGGAGCGTCCTCTTCTGGCAATACGACAAGCACAGGGAACTCAAGCTCTTCAAGCACAGCCACATTTACGAGTTATTCGCTGCCGTTTGACGCATCTTGGGCGCCGGATTTATGGGGTGCAATCCGGAACACGGTGAAGGCGGACATTTTTGCCGATCAAGCCAGCGCGGCCAATCTTGAAAACGTACGCCTGATCGCCCAAGCGGAACTCGCAGTGGATTATTATGAACTCCGCGGCCAGGATTCGCTTAAACAGTTGCTGCATGAAACGGTTTTGGCGGATCAGAAGACACTCGAGCTCACCCGGGCACTCTATCATACCGGCATCGATTCGGATCAAAGTGTGGCGCAAGCCGAGACTCAGTTGGCAATTGTGGTGGCCCAGGAAACCTCTGTTGGCATCCAACGGGCTCAGTTCGAACATGCGATCGCCCTACTGGCAGGCCAATCAGCATCGACGTTTTCCATTTCGGTGGAACCCCTAAAGGCAAGGCCTCCGGCGATGCCTGTGGGACTTCCATCCGAGCTCCTGGAACGGCGTCCGGACATTGCCTTGGCGGAGCGGAGCGTGGCGCAGGCGAATGCGCAGATCGGTGTGGCGCAGGCGGCATATTTCCCGACGCTGACATTGAACGGCTCAACGGGCTTCCAAAATTCCTCGCTTGCAAATTTATTTAGCGGACCGAGCTTCGTCTGGTCGGTAGGTGGAACACTGGCGGAAACGCTGTTCGATGCGGGGAGGCGCCGCGCTGTAACGGAGCAGGCACGGGCAAACTATCGCCTAACGGTGGCGAACTACCGGCAGACGGTACTGACGGCCTTCCAAGGAGTTGAAGACAATCTGGCCGCGTTGCGCATTCTCGCACAGGAATTGCAGCAACAGGAGGCCGCAGTGAAAGCATCAGAGAGAAACCTGGCCTTGGCTATGCAGCGATACAGTGTGGGGATTGATAGTTACCTAAATGTAATCATAGCGCAGACGACATTATTGACCAACCAGCAAACAGTGCTGACAATCCATATCCAACAAATGACGGCAAGTGTCCAACTGGTGCTGGCGCTGGGCGGTGGTTGGAATGCCTCGCAACTACCGTCACCCGGACAAATAATCAGCAAAACACCGCTTGCTCCATAGCGGAGTTTGAGTTGACGGTTCAGCAGTCGCGGTATGAGGACGTCAACTTGAAAGATTTCAGTTGGAGTCCAGCGAGTTTGTAAAAAACTCAAGCAGGATGTGTGAATTCTGGAGGTCTGTGACCATTTTACATAGTGCACACGTTGTCCGAATACACGGCATTATAGAATTGATGGAACTCAGACCAATCCGCGTTCCGGTTTTTATCACGCGTACGGCGTATGACGCTTATGTGACCGTGCCGCCAAACGTGACCGGTGCAACATGCGGTCTTGTTAATGTTGATTATTGAAGACTTGCTAAGTAGGTATGTAAAATGATTTTGACACCACTGGTATAGTAAACAGCCGCAGCACATTGACGAACGTGCAGCGGCTGTCAAAAACTTTTGCACCCTTACTTAGAGGTTTAAAAGGACCCAGCTCGATAAAACCGGTTGGTTACCGAAGTTGGATCATTAATCGTCTGTAGCGTATCATTTCCGCCAATCGGACTGCCAAGATTTGACCAGTTTGGATCCATCAGGTCATTCTTATATTGGAGTTGATAGGAATGCCAGGACTCGGTGGGCAATGAAATGGACAAGTTAGACCCGCTGGTGCCCGCGTTGATGCTGAAGGTTGGGTTGAGCCAGAGGGAGTTGGTCTTTGCCGTTCCTCCAAAGCCTGGACCGGAGATCGTGGCACCCTTGCCGTTAATGATGTGATCCATTGTGGACGTTCCGTTTCCACTGGTATTTCCCGCGATGTAAACCGTAATCATGTTGTGCAGGTTGACCTGCTGGGAATTGGTTGGAGTTTCGATGGCGTTAAAACAACTGATGTTCGTGCAGTTGATGAATACACCATAGATACCAAGCCCGTAAGCCTGATGGCTGGTAACACTGTCCGCTACTTTGTATGAAGCATACCCGTTCTCCCCATCATGGGACCACGCATTCTGCGAGGGCGGATCATACGGCAATTCTGACTGGTACATGTAGAGCCGGCCCCAATTGCCATTCCACAGCGTTTGGTATTGTTGATGATGTTCGACAAACAGCCCATACATTGTCACACGGTCGCCGTTGACGATCAGACCGTTGTTACAAATGTTCTGGTACCAGCCTGCGCCAGCACCGTGGTCCGCGCGCCAGAGCCAAAGGTTGTCCCCCACGACATCGTTCGCGTCGATCTGGATACAACTCAAGGTTGTGCCGGCGGCCGCACCGCCGATGCGCATGGAGATGTCATACAAGAAGATCGGATCACCTGAATGATTCTGGGAGTTAGTGCCAGATCCCACTTGCAATAACGTTGTGGACTGCACCGGACCAGCGTCGAACAACAGCCCGGCCACTCTCACCCCAGCTACATCCGATATCACCAAGGCGGGAGTCCCGGTTTGCGGAATGAGTGTCGGATAGCCAAGCCCCAGGATGACGGTATCAGGTCTCGTCACTTGCAGGCTGTTGGTGAGCAGATAAACTCCGGGTGTCAGAATAAGATTCAGCCCCGCGTTCAGGGCGGTGTTAATGCTTGCGGCATTGTCCGCGTCCGGGTTCGCCACGTAGAACTGGCCTATGGGCAGGGAGACTCCGGGCGTTGGGCCGGCGGCCCAGGTCGTTCCCACGCTATTGCTCTGCAGCGCCGGGACCATGACCGCGTAATTTCCATTGGTGTCCAAGTATAGATACGGTTTTTCCGCAATCAAAGGAGTGTTGGTGATGACCGTATAAGCCTTGGTTGGCCAGATTCCGGCCGGCGGGTTGGAAACGCCGACAAACACCATGTTCCAGACTCCCCCGGACCAATTTCCAAAAACGTCGTTACGAGAAAGCCATTGTTGTTGCGAGATGGAGCTGATGGTGGCATCCACTTTGGAATCTGCCAGGAATCCACCGCTGGCAAAGTTTCCATCGGTATGATTTGCCAGATCCACCTGGCCGTGGACATGCATGCGGCGGAAGGAGGTGCCTTGGGAAACGGCCCAAATGACGTAATTGCCACTGTTGGTGGGAGTCACGCCAAGATTTTCCGCGGATCTCCAGAAATTCACGGTCGCGTTTTCATTCACCAAAACTCCGTCAGAATACAGTTCGCCGGTAATGGCGACGTCGTCGGGCGATTGGCCCAAACCGATCACCTGAGTGTAATAGCCCAAGGGAATGTCCAGATTGGTATATTGCCCCGGTTTGAACATCATGGCGGTACGTTGAGTGCCAAATTGGTTGTACTTCTGCACGGTATAGACGGAATCGATCTGGCTTTGAATGTTTGTCATCGTCGGATCAAATATGAGCACGTTTGGCCCAAAATTCGGTATCGAGCTAACAATAACAGTCCGCGTTATCGTGCCTGGAGTGCCATCGGCTGTTGTAGCCGAATAGGTCACCGTGTAAGAGCCTATCGCGGAGGTATTCACTGTGCTGTTGGAGCTTACGACCAAATTGGCCTGGGCGCACAAATCAAACGCCGTCGCTCCGGCGTCCACATACGGGCTATTCAACAGGATGTTGACCGGGTTGGCGCCATTGAGCGCCATGACAGGCGGAGCCGTATGCAAGACCGCAGTAATGGTCACGATATTGGTCAAAGCGTTGTAAGCATTTTGGGCGATCAGCGTGTAAACGCCCACGCTGGCGTCGGTCGGATCCACGAGCGTGTAACTGGCATTAGTGGCCCCGGGAATGGCGTTGGTGTTGTTGTCATACCACTGGTAGGTGATGGGCGGCAAACCACTAACCGACGCCGTGAACGTCACATTGCTTCCACATTGAGGCGCGATAGATGACGGCGTAACGACAAGATTATTGAGGGTCGGATCAACCACATCCACCGTCCGCGTCAGGCTGCCCGGAATGCCGGCGCCGGTAGCGGCTGAATACGTGATGATATATTCACCCACGGTGGCCGTATCGACGCTGCCAGTGTTGGTCACGGTCAAACTGCCGCCGGCGCAGGTGTCATAAGCAGTCGCACCAAACTCGGTGTAAGTGCCTCCCACTGGGAGCACGATCGTGCTATTTCCATTCAGGGTGATGAGTGGCGGGGCGGTGTCCGTGGTCACGAGGACCACCGAGTTCGTAAGCGGCGATCCCAGACCGGTCGCCACGACGAGGTATGTGCCGCTATCAGATGGATGCGTATTGGTCAGTGCAAGCGTGGTGTTGGTGGCGCCCAGGATTGGTTGAGCTGAAGGATTATACCATTGATAACTCGTGGCTCCGAATGCCGGGGAAACGGTGAAGGTGGCCGAATCGCCGCAATTGTTGCTAATGGCGGCAGGCGAAACATTGAAGCCTAGGATGAGTTGCAAGTTCTGACCGTTGACGGCGATTTGCGGGATCAAGCCGCTGGTAAAACCTTGGCCGGTGATTGTGGGCACAGGCAACGATCCATTCACAGTAAAACCGTTGGTGGCGGTCATCAAGGTGTAGGTTCCCGCCGGCAGCGGAGCGCCGGTCACGTTGACGACAACGGCATTACCATTCAGCGTTGCACCGCCTTGGACAGTGATTTTTCCGACGGTAACACTATTGCTGTTAGCATTTCCCACGGCGGTAAAGGCGGCTTGTGCGCCGGTCGCGAGTATCAGAGTGCCGGGACCACTCGCGGTTCTGGCCGCAACAGTGGCTGTTCCAGTTCCGTTGGTGCCGGCCGAAAGCGTCTGGCCGCTGAACATCGTGAATGGAGAAGCTGCCGTAATGTCGAGCGTGGCACCGGAGCCTAAAATGATGGCCGACGAACTGGCAATTGAGCCATTTGTGTTGATGACCAGTTTGCCGCCGTTGACCGTGGTATTGCCGATATACAGATTTGTGCCACTCAGGGTCACTGCGGCGCTGCCACTCAGGGTCAATCCGCCGTTGCCAATAATCGCGCCATTGAACTTCTCGCCGGCATTGGCATTCTGTCCATTGATTGTCAGCAGATGTCCGCCGTTGTCCAAATTGCCGGCGATGTTCAAAACGAATGAACTGGCAGTCCATTTCCATGTCTGGTCCGTGCTCAAAGCAAAATTGTTGTTCATTGTCAGGCTATGAACTGCGGAAGACCCGTCCAAGCTTCCAGCACCCAAGGTCAGCGTATGACCCCCGCCGGTGTCGGTAATCGTTAGGGCCCCGGTGGCGCTATAAGCCAGCCCATACCACGATGCGCTCGCGCCGATATCCACGGTGCCCCCGGATGAATTGGTATCCCACACACCAATTCCATCGGCAGCGGGCGGGCCGGCGGGACCCGCGCCTCCCTGGGTTGCCGTCCAACTGGCGGGTAAATTCAAGGCCGAGGTATTATTGAGTTTGTAAAAAGTTTTTGATGGCACGTTGAAAACGCTGCTTTGAACGGGGCTGAATCCAGCGGTGCTGGCCGTCAGGAACAGCCCTGAGGAAATCGAAGGTATCGACAAGTTATTAAAGGTGGCTTTTCCGCTCGCATCGGTCGACTGCGGGTTGGTGCCGGAGAGCGTCCCAGCGCTCAACGCCAGCGTAACCGTGGCGCCACTCTGTGAGACAGCATTGCCAGATTGGTCTTCAATTTGAACCACCACGGCGGGCATCGTCACACCTACCGGAGTGGTCACTGGCCCCGAGGTAAAAGCGATTTGCGTCGCCACGCCGGCCACGAAAGTCACGGTCGGCTGCGCATTGATGATGGTTCCGTCAACTGTTACGGTAATCGTTTTAGCCCCGGCCACGGTGGATTTGAGCGTGGCGGTGATTTGGCCGTTGAGGTCAGTGGTTGGACTCGGTTGCGTCAGAACGTTTCCCGAGCCGCTGATGGTCAACACTACCGTCTTCCCTGATAAAAGACTGCCGGTCCCGTCTTTGGCTGTCACGGTAATCGTCGAAGTTGAGACTCCGTCCGCGACCAGCCCTGTGTTTGGGCTGGCAACGGCAGTCGAGTTAAAGGCGCTGACGCCTTGCGCGGTGAAGTTGACGGTGGGCTGCGCATTTATTTGGGTGGAACCAATGGTGACAGTAATAGTCTTCGTCTCCGGCACAGTGGACGTGAGCGTTGCCGTCGTCCGACCATTCACGTCAGTAGCTGCGGGCGTGGAAACAGTATTGCCCGAACCGCTCACGCTCAACGATACCGTTTGCCCGGCAATTGGATGATTGTAATTGTCCATGGCCGTAATGGTAACGGTCGAGGCAGTGCTGCCATCGGCAGCCGCGGTGGTTGGGCTGGCTACGGCGGTGGAAGCCGTCGTGCTGACCGGGCCCAGAACGAAATTGACCACCAAGGAAGCTGAGTTGGTGGCCGTGCCGATGGTGGCAATAGTGGTGCCGCCCAATTTGGCCGTCACATTCGCGTTTCCAAGGTTGGTAGATGAGGTCAGAGTCGCTTGGTAGGTCCCATTGCCGTTGTCGGTGATAGAACTGAGGGTGCCGAGGGTAGTGGCGAACGTCACGGTTGCCCCACCGGTGGTAAGATTGACGCCGTTGAGGTCCCGAGCCTGCATCTTAACTACCGAGGTGCTGCTCCCACTGGCGACAATCGAGGTGGGGGTGGCGCTGCTCATCAATGAATGAGGCGCACTGGCCGGTCCAGGCAGGTTGCTCGACGGCACTACTTGAGCCCAACTCGTGCCGATCCGGACTTCATCCCATTTTTCGCCAAAAGCACTGTCACCGCCGCGGTATGAAAGTGTGAAATTAGCCAGCGAGGCCAGGTTATATGAATTATTCATAACGGTTGCATCCGGGGCAGGCGCAGACGCAGCTCCGTAGTTTGCACTGGCCGGATTGACCCAGAGGTCAACGACATCTTTCGTGGCAGGGTGGAAGGTATAGCGGGCCACAATCAACACGGTGGTATTCAACGCCGTCGCCAAGCTCTCAAACTGCCCGCCGGTATTAGTCGTCGAACCTGCGTTGATTCCAATGTGACCGGTGTGATCCACGAACAGGGCCAGACCGGCACGGGTCGGCAGCGGAGCAGTCGAACTGGTGCCGATATTGGTCGAGTCGAGGAACGCAATAACTCCAGAGGTGCCTGCGGGATAAGCGGTGACTTGGTACAAAAATGAAACATAAACGGTATTGCCATCTATACCGGTTTGGCTGGTGAATTGAGTCCCGGCGAACCTTGTGCCAGCAGTGGCACCAAAAGCACTGTTTCCAGCAGAGGGAGCAAATCCAGCCAGGGTCAAAGTATTATTTGTGAGCTGGAGGTTGGAAGTGGAAAAGCATGTTTCCCAGACGGTGGTCGAAGCGCTTGCCAGTCCAGTCGCCGGGTTATAATCAAAACTGTCATAGAACGGCAAAGTCTGAATCACTTGCGCTGCCGGTGCGCTTTGGGCGACCATGATTATGAGGGCCGCCGCAAGGACGACAATCGAACGAAAACAACCGTTATAGACGCGTTTTATCATAAGCTGATGATGAGAAATGTGGGCAATTCACCGCATTTTACGGTAATGGGTCGGTCAAATGCATCCCTATTTCGAGGGAAGGGTGGGATTTACGTCGGAAAGATTGGTGTCGTGAAAGAAAAGCTTTTTGATTGACTCGCAACTGCGTCTCGGCACGGTTTCTTGCTGCACGGAAAAGTGCCCAAAGTGTTCTGCGTGATTGGCAAGCTTATCTGGATTCAGCATCGCGGTCCAAACCTCCGGGAATATCCCAATGTCGCGCCGCTCTTGGGGCCCACCACCAATGCTTTGGACCAATCGCTACTTGCTGGCTTCCAAAATTCTCTTCATCATATGGCGTGGCAGCGCGCTGTCTGTCGAAGCTGATGACGATGCAAATCAGCAGCACCCAAAAGCAAGCTTTTAGCACCCTCGTTTTCTTCTACAAATAGGTTTCGGCTGTGGAATTGAAAAGCATCCAAGCTTTGCGGGCCAGACGGTCAACCCGGACTATCACTATAGGCCGGTCATTGTTACTATGGAGTGGTCCACTGATGAGCGGTTACGCCTCCGCCGATGGTTGGGAACGCAGAGATACGGAGTCGCGCGGCACCCATCGGAATCAGGGTGACAGTTTCTGTCGGTTGAACGCTTGCCACTGGACTGTCCTGGAGTTCCGCGCACAGTCCGTATTTATCGAGTGTCCATTGCGAGATTTGTTTGGCATGGGCGACGATCTGCAGTGGACTACTTTCGGGCGTGAAAGGAAAATCATCCCTGGGCCAGGCGACTTTTTTGACTTTAAAAGATCTTGCGGGATGCGCCGGGTCCAGCATCAGTCCGTAATTCCATGCCGTGGTGGGATAAATTTCAAATGACGGCCACTTGGACGGATCGGCCGTTTTCTGCCATGCTGAATCGCCCATGGCGGTTTTGAATCCGTCGCGCCGCTCGTAACGTTCGCCGATCTTTAGCGAGAACGTCAGCGGCCCATAGTTCACGCTCACACTATTGTGGTTCGCCGCCCAACGTTGAACGGAAATTTCCATCGGCAGCTCGAGGGTCGCCACGTCGTTGTCTTTCCATTTGCGTTCAATCCTGACATATTTGCCGGCGGAAAGTTCAGCCGTCGTGCGTTGGCCATTTATCCGGAGGGCCGCGCCTTTGGACCACGCGGGAATTCGCAGATACAACGGAAACGCCGCCGGTTTATCCAGATGAATCCTAAACAGGATTTTTTCCTCAAATGGATAATGGGTTTGTTCCTCGATGCGAACATTCACGCCTTCACCTACTTGAGCGGTAACCTCGCTGGCGGAATAGACTGCGGCGCACAGGCCGTTGTCCGGCGTGGCGAGCCAGAGATGTTTGGCGAAGTACGGCCAGCCCATCGCATGATTGTGCTGACAGCAGCGCGAGCTGAATGGGTTCATCATCAGGAACGGCCCGCTGTTTTGCAGGCCGGGCGCATGATTTATGGAATCGCTCACCACCATGTTGGGTGAAGTCAGATAGCGAAGGCCGCGGAAATCCGGCAGCACGGCGGCGGGATAGGAATTGAAAGCCACGGTCTCGCATTGATCAGCCCAGAACGGGTCGCCGGTGATCTGCATCAGCAATTCGTCGGACAGCATTTGCTCCACCATCCCGCAAGTTTCGATGGCTTGGCGCGGATCAGCGCAGCCAGGCCGGCAATTTTCGTCGCCGCCAAACATACCGCCCGGCACCTGGCCGTAGCGTTTGCGGACTTCGCGGAAATTCGCATAGGTGGCCTGCAACTCGGCTTCGTCGTGGGTTTGTAAAAAGTGCGTGGCGGGTTCGCGAAAACTTTCGGCAATGTTCACGTTGTGCCAATCGGGCAGGTCGTTTTTCAATTCCCAGTTGGCGGTGCAGCGATGGATTTTGTCGGCTAATGACAACAATTGCGGGTCGCCCGTGCGGTTGTAGAGCCAATAGCCGCTGTAAAGGTTGTCGCCGCCGCGCATTTTCTGCCAGTAGTGCGTGAGGAATTTTTCGTCAGGCAGTTGCAGTTGGAACTTGAAATATTTAGTCATCAAGTCGAGCACTCGTTGGTCGTGGGAGTGTTCGTAGTAGGTCTGGAGGCAGAACAACATGAGCATGTTCGCCCAGAGATCGCGCGAACCATCATCGGCGAATCTTTGGTCGGGACCAAAGTCGCCGTCCGGGCGCTGGCTATTGAACGCCCCCTCAATCCAGGTCTGACTCTCCGCAATCATTTTGGGATCGCGTAAAAGGTAACCGAGCTGGATATAACCTTTAAGCCAGTAAGGCAATTCCTCCCAGCCATATTTGCCCTTGCCGTCCCGGCTCAACCAGGCGTTATCGTCTTTCTGCAACCAGGCGCTGATTTCGCCCAGGTTGCCGCAGAGGCCGTGCTGCTGGCGCTTGAGAAACTCGAGCAGCCAGCCCGCCGGGCGCACCGCGCCGATGGGCAAGGCGATGAAACGAGC
>JAQGPA010000124.1 GCA_028293325.1 Pedosphaera sp.
ATAACACCGAAGAGTTGGTGCTCCAATTGATCAAAGGCGTACGCCATTTCCTGAACTCGCCACAAGCCACCGCCCGCCTCTGCTCCCTAAAAACCACTTTATGACATTCCTTTTGCGAACTGTTCTACGTTCACAAATAGTTCGACAATCCGGATTGATGTGACGGATCCGCAGGTTCATATTTGAACCGCGAAAGGTGACCGGTTGGTTGGTCGCGAGAACAGATGAATGTTCATAACGAACAGACCGCGATAACCGAAAAGGCGGAAGTTGGCACTGTCCAACTTTCCCGGAGCGACATGTTGAATCTGCATAAGCGCGTTCTGGATCGGGTGCGGAAAATGACCCCGGAGGAGGAGTTTCGGTCTCCCCTTTGCATTATATTGGGATTAGGCAGCAACAAAACAGGGTGTCCGTGTGCTTGAAACTCAACAAAACCAGCCTTGTCACCCCGTGACGGTGGCAGGCAACGGCACATCAAAGGGCTGCCAACTGGAAACCTTTGCCACCTTAAGCGCCGTGCCCTTCATCCCGGCCACCGGCCATCGCCGGAGTTACCGGACGAAGGCCGCTGGACGGAATTGACCGGCTCAGGGAAACGCCGAGCGATAATAACGACTCGGGAAACTGGCAGTGTCTAAATCTTCAAACTGGAAGGCGCCGTTCGCACTGGCCGGTGCACTCCCAACGTTCGTCCAAGTGTGCAGATCGGTGGACGCTTGGATGGTGTAGGTCCGTCCCGGAATTCCGGCAAAGTGGATGGAGGCATTCCCGTTAGGCAGCATGTTAAAGCCGGTTACGTTCTGAGCCGGCGCCGACGCCGTTGACGCAATGACATTAACCACCACGGTGCCGATGGAGCTTCCGCCGAAACCATCTGACACATTGTAGGTAAACGAGTCCGTGTTAGTAGAACCGGCCGGCGGAGTGTAGGTGATCACCCCGCCGCTCAAAACAACCGTCCCGCCATTAACGCTGGTGGCATCAAGACTGGTCATGGTGATGGTGTCATGGTCTGCATCGGAGACCGTCTGCAACAGCTTGCTGGACGAGAAACCCTTCGCCGTATCCTGCGTCGTGCTAAAGGAGAAGATATGCGTGACCGGCGGAGTGTTAATCATCTGTTGCGGGCTCACACTATTGGTGCTGCCGGTAAAGTTGCCGTCACCAACATACTCAGCAGTGACGTTGTGCAAACCGTGAGCCAGCGCGGCGGTGCTGAAAGCTGCAACCCCGTTTGTCACCACGACCGGCGCGCCAACTGCCGTGCCATTAATCTTAAACTGGACGGATCCAGTCGGCGTGCCGCTGCCTGGAGCTATCGCCTCCAGTGTAGAGGTAAATGTGACAGTTGCGCCGGGCAACGCGGGGTTCGCTGAAGTTGACACAGCGTTGGTTGAACCTGATGCCAGAACATTAACTTGAACCGTTGTCGAAGCATTCACGTAGTTGGTATCGGTTGGAGTCAAGGTAACCGACAGGGTCTGAATGCCTGCATTCAGGATTGAGCCGCTGGCCGGAGTGTAATTCAAGGTCCCCGGCACGGAACCAACTGCATTCAATTCTGTCCCGCTCAGGGTTGTGCCGTAAACGATATCAGCCGGATTTGTCCAGGTGATGGACGGCGTGGCTGCCGTTATCGTCAGAACTCCATCGGTGATGTTCACC
Organism: Pedosphaera sp.; assembly: GCA_028293325.1. Taxonomy (GTDB): domain Bacteria; phylum Verrucomicrobiota; class Verrucomicrobiia; order Limisphaerales; family Pedosphaeraceae; genus JAQGOT01. Next base: position 1,669 of record JAQGPA010000124.1, read on the forward strand.
AAGTAATTGCCCACCTTGCTGTTCGTATCCACCAGCGTGGCGGTAATCGCATATGTGCCCACTGGGCTGGTCGCCGTTGCTGGCGTCGTATAGTTGGCGCTGATGCCATCGCTGTTCTGCACCCCGCTAACCGTGCCAGTGAAGGTCGGATTGGCCGCACCGTAAACGCGGTTGGTGTCGTTCACCGTCACCGTCAAACTCGCTTTGAGCACATTGACCAAGGCTGTCGTTGAAGCATTGGAATAGTTTACCGTATCTGTCGGCACAAAGCTGACGGACAAGATTTGCGCATTGCTGGCGTTCAGAATCGTGCCGCTGACCGGCACATAGGTGAACACGCCCGCCACGGGTGAACTGGCGTTCAACTGGGTGCCGCTCAACGCAGTTCCATAAACGATATCAGCCGGATTCGCCCACGTAATTGTTGGAGTTGCCCGGGTGATTGTCAAAGTGCCGTTCGTGGAATTCACCGTATAATTGGAGAGCCTGTTGTTCGGATCAACCAACGATGGCGTAATTGCATATGTGTCCACTGAACTGGCCGGCGTGGCGATAGTGGCGAAAGTGGCAGTGATGTTATCTCCGCTTTGCACACCCGTAAGGGTGCCGGTCAGAGCCGGGTTGGCCACTCCGTAAACACGGGTTGCATTTGCAGCCACCACCGTCAACGAGGCAGGATTAACTGTAAATGACTGATCCACGTTCCCTGCTGCGTTGAAGTTGCTGTTGCCAGCTTGCGCGGCGCGCACCGTTACTGAGCCTGCCCCGGTGAGCGTGATCGTATTACCAGAAACTGTCGCCGGTCCGGAGACGATGCTAAATGTTACTGCCAGGCCCGACGAAGCAGTCGCGCTCACAGTAAATGGCGCATTGCCATAAGTCTTGGTGGCCAACGAACCAAAGGTGATCGTCTGGTTCGTTTTGCTTGGATCCGTATCATATTCGATGATGTAAGAACTCACCAGTGAGGCGTCCGTGTCGTGCAGATCATTCCACACGGAGTCGGGATGGCCGCTAAGGCTGAAGATCTGAATCCGGTTTTGGTCGCCGGGAACGTCATCATTCGGCTGGCCGGGACCCCAATTGGTATAGACGAATGGCTCACCAGTGATCCAGGACCAACCGCCAGCTGGCTCCACAGATCCGGGCGGCTGAATGCCGCCAATCCAAGGCCCAAGGAGTTCAATCGGTCCCAAGCTCAGATTCCAATAATCGAGATGATTGGTGATCATATTGAACACAAAGGTATTCTCATTGCTGGAGGTAATCGTCACCAGATATCCACCCTTTGCCACGGCTGCCGCTTCCGCATCGCCCCAAATGATGCCGTTCGGTGCCAAAATAGGCTGGTAGAAATGGCCGTTACCACCACTGGCCACCGGCCACTCAATGGGCACGGTGTTTACGCTTAAGGTGTTCGTCAAGCCTGTGACTGTGTAATTGCCCAGCTTGCTGTTGGGATCAACCAATGTCGCCGTAATCGTATAATTTCCCAAAGGACAGCCATAAGTCGCCGTTGTACTATATGTGGCAGTAATATTATCGCTGTTCTTGATTCCAGTGATAGTGCCCGTGAGTACCGGGTTGGTTTCCGTGGTTAAACGACTCTTGTAATCCACCGCCACATTCAATGCCGCCTGGGCGACGGTGAAGGACTGGTCATTCGTTGCGGCGATAAAGCTCGCATTGCCTGCCTGCAACGCGCGGATAATCACACTTCCCACACCGGTGATGCTGATATTGGTTCCGGAAATGGTCGCCGGTCCCGAGAGGATGCTGAATGCGACCGACAGACCCGACGACGCAGTGGCACTAACGCCAAACGTGGCATCTCCATAAACTTTGCCGCTCAGAGGCCCAAACGTAATCGTCTGGTTCTGCTGACCGCTCACCGTAATCGAAGGACTGGCACTAAAGGTGATCGCGGTGTGGGTGACATTGGAGGCCGTGATGGTCGAAGAGCCCGGCGTCTTCAGCGTGACACTGAAGTTCTTGGTGCCGCTCACCAGGGCCGCATTAGCCGGAAGAACGGCACTGGCATCTGTAGAAATGATTTTGATTGTATCGTTCGTATTGATCAGGTTCCAGTTGGCATCCACTGCGTTGACCGTAACGCTAAATACAACATTGGAGATTTCCGTCGTCGGTGTTCCCGTTTTGCCAGTCGCTGAACCGGGCACTGCGGTTTCACCCGGCACCAGGAGTTGCAATTTGGTAAACGTGGCGGCAGACACTGTCGTTGGAGTGCCTGTATTGGCCGTCTTGGTGCTATCGGTTATGTCAGTGGCCGTGAACGTCTGGGTGCCCGCTGTCTTGTTGGTCACGCTCAGGCTCTTGGTTCCGGCAACCAGCGGCGTATTGAGCGGCAGAGTCGCAGTCGCGTCACTGGAAGTAATGCCCACGGTGTGGGTGCTGCTGACCACGTTCCAGTTCGTGTCCACCGCGTTCACAATCAGAGCAAAGGTCGTCCCCGCTGTCTGCACTGTCGGAGTGCCGGTCTTGCCGGTCGCCGTGCCCGGTGCAGCCGTCTCTCCCGGCATTAACAATTGCAGCTTTATAAACGTTCCGGCATTGACTGTGATCGAAGGGCTCGTGTTGGCCGTCATCGTTCCATGAGTGGTATCCGACGCCGTGATGGTGCGACCGCCCGCCGCTTTCAAACTTATACTGAAAGTCTGTGTGCCGCCGATCAAAGCCGCATTGGTTGGCAACGTGGCATTGGCATCACTGCTGGTGATCGCTACTGTGTCATTGGTGCTGATCAGGTTCCAATTGGCATCCACCGCATTAACCGTGACGTTGAAGGCGGTTCCCGCAGTTTCCGCCGTCGGTGTCCCCGTCTTGCCGCTGGCCGTCCCTGGGGCAGTCGTTTCCCCCGGTACCAGCAGTTGCAACTTCGCAAACGCACCCACGTTGACAGTAGTCGCCGGACTGGTGCTCGCCGTCTTGGTTCCATCGGTGCTATCCGTAGCCGTTACGGTGCGGCTGCCCGCCGTGTTGAAAGTCACGTTAAAATTCTTGGTCCCAGCAGCCAATCCTGCATTGGGCGGCAAGGTCGCATTGGAGTCGCTTGAAGTAATGACGATCGTGTGCCCACTGCTCGCCAGATTCCAATTGGCATCCACTGCATTGACCGTCACGGTAAATTGTGTGCTCGCTGTCTGCGCCGTCGGTGTGCCCGTCTTGCCCGTGGCTGTGCCTGGTGCCGCCGTCTCACCCGGCATTAACAACTGGAGTTTCACAAACGCTCCCGCATTGACCGTCACCGCTGCACTCGTGCCGGTGTTATTGTTGGACACATCGGTGGCCGTCACTGTTCGGCTGCCCACGGTATTGAAGTTTACACTAAAGGTCTTGGTTCCGGCCACCAAGGCCGCATTGGCCGGCAACGTGGCATTCACATCGCTGCTGGTAATCGCCACCGAATCGACACTGCTGACTACGTTCCAGTTCGCATCCACCGCATTAACGATCACACTGGTTGCTGTGTCCGTGTTTTGCGCCGTGGGCGTGCCTGTCTTGCCCGTGCCCGTGGCGGGCGCGGCCGATTCCCCGGGCAATAACACTTGCAACTGGCTGTAAGCGCCTGCGCTCACCGTGATACCGCTCGAGGTGGCCGAAGTCAGTGCTCCGCTGGTAAACTGGATGGTAATCGGCGTGGCCGAGGCCAACAGATGCGACAAATTGGTAAAGGTCGCCACCCCGTTCACCGCCGCAATCGCCGTTGTCCCCTGCAATGTCCCCGAGCCGCCGCTGCGCGTCGCCGTCACCGTGAGCGTGTCGTTGCTGCGCACGTTGTTGTTGGCGTCCTCAATCAAAATCACCGGCTGTTGCGTAAAAGCAATGCCCGCCGTCGCTGTCGTGGACGGCTGGGTCTGGATCACCAGCTTGTTGGCGGTCCCCGCATTGACCGTCGTGGCCGAACCCGTGTTGGCCGTCTTGGTCCCGTCGGTGATGTCCGTGGCGGTGAAGGTCCATACACCGGCCGTCTTATTGGTTACATTCAAGCTCTTGGTTCCCGCAACCAGCGGGGTATTAGCCGGCAAGGTTTCGTTCGGATCGGTGGAAGTAATGCCCACCGTATGTGTGCTGCTGACCACGTTCCAGTTCGTGTCCACCGCGTTCACAACCACCGCGAAGCTTGTCCCTGCAGCCTGCGCTGTCGGACTGCCCGTCTTGCCGCTGACCGTGCCCGGCGCATTGGTCTCGCCCGGCATCAACAATTGCAGTTGGGTAAACGTCCCTGCGCTCACGGCAACATTGCCGGAAGTGGCCGTCGTCAGACCGGAGCTGGTAAAGTCGATGGTGATGGTGCCTGCGGCGTTCATCGAAAGATTGGTGAAGGTCACCTTGCTATTCACCGCTGCCACGCTCGTCGTTCCCTGTAATCCCGGCGTGCCGGTGTGACGGGTGGCGGTCACCACCAGCGTGTCGTTGCTGCGCACGTTGTTGTTGGCATCCTCGATCAAAATTACCGGTTGTTGGGCAAAAGCAGTCCCTGCGGTGGCCGTGCTTGAGGGCGCTGTCAGGATGACCAGTTGGGCCGCCGCTCCCGGATTGACCGTGGTAGCCGGACTTGTATTCGGGGTTTTCGAGCCATCGTCTGAGTCACTCACCGTCAAAGTCTGGCTACCTGCTGTGACGAACGTCTCGGTAAAAGTTGTGGTGCTTGAACTCAAGTCCTGATCGTCAGCAGGGAAACCAGGGTCCGATGAAACGAGGTGCATGGTAAAATTATGTCCGTTAAGCCCCAGGACGATATTCCAGTGGGCATCCACGCCATTTACCACCACGTTGAAAGCAGTGCCGGCCGTCTGCGCGGTTGGTGTGCCCGTCTTGCCAGTCGCTGAGCCCGGCGCGGCAGTTTCTCCCGGCATCAACAGTTGTAACTTCGCAAATGCCCCGACACTGACAGCCACGGCTGCGCTTGTACCATTATTCGCATTGCTCACGTCAGTCGCTGTTACCGCCCAATTGCCCACCGTGTTCAAATTCACTGTAAAAGTCTTGGTCCCCGCCAATAATGCCGCGTTGGCTGGCAACGTGGCATTCACATCGCTGCTAGTAATCGCCACCGTGTCACTGGTGCTGACCACATTCCAGTTTGCATCCACCGACTTGACCGTCACAGTTAATGATGAGTCCGTGGTCAATCCGGTGGGCGTGCCCGTCTTGCCCGTCGTTGTACCCGGCGCCGCCGTTTCCCCGGGAAGCAGCACCTGCAACTGGCTGTAAGCGCCCGCACTCACCGTGATGCTGCTCGAAGTGACCGAGGTCAAACCCGCCGCGGCAAACTGAATGGTTATAGGCGTGGCCGAGGCCAACAGATGCGACAAATCAGTGAACGTCGCCACTCCGCCCACTGCGGCAACTGCGGTCGTGCCCTGCAATGTCCCCGAACCGCCCAAACGCGCCGCCGTCACGGTCACCGTGGAATTGCTAATTACGTTATTATTGGCGTCCTCAATCAAAATCACCGGCTGTTGCGCAAAGGCTGTGCCCGCCGTGGCCGTCGTGGACGGCTGGGTCTGGATCACCAGCTTGGTGGCGGTCCCCGCATTGACCGTCGTGGCCGTGCCCGTGTTGGCCGTCTTGGTCCCGTCGGTGATGTCCGTGGCGGTGAAGGTCCACACGCCCGCCGTCTTATTGGTCACGTTGAGGCTCTTGGTCCCGCCCACCAGCGGGGTGTTGGCCGGCAAGGTGTCGTTCGGATCGGTGGAAGAAAGGCTCACCGTGTGGGTGCTGCTGACCACGTTCCAGTTCGTGTCCACCGCGTTCACGATCACCGCGAAGCTCGTGCCCGCCGTCTGCGCTGTCGGAGTGCCGGTCTTGCCGCTGACCGTGCCCGGCGCATTGGTCTCACCCGGCATCAATAATTGTAATTTAACGAAATTGCCGGCAACTTCCGTCAGGTTTCCGAAAATGCTCCCGCTCGAACCATCGGTGGAAGTTGTCACTCCGGTAATGGTTTCGGTGCCGCCGCCGGTGGTCGGACGATAAATATGATTACCTGTGAATAGCGGGCCAGCCTGTGTCGGGCGCACCTGCAAACCTGTGCTGCCAATGACAAGCGAATCCAAATGGGTCGTGTTCGTTACAGTCACCGTGATTGTCAGCGTGCTCGAATCGGTTACGACCACACTGGCCGCCGTGATATCCTTTGTCGCTGTAAAACTGATGCTCGGGGTCGAAGCCGTGTTGAATTGGAAGCCGGATGGTGCCTTGAGAATCAGCGTGACATTGGTCCCGGCGCTAAAGTCAGCATTGGCCGCTTCACCAAGCGTAATCGCGCCCAAGGTAGTCCATGCGCCGGATCCGCCTGTGGCCGCCGTGTCGGCCGAAATGGCCGTGCCGCCGGAAGCGGCCGTAAGATTGATCGTGTCCGTAAAGTCTGCTTGCGCCACCAGACCGGAGGTCAAACCAGTGGCCGTCAATTCCAGTGACGCGCCCGCTTCATCCGGCGTGACATACCAGGTTGCTTCAAAATTACCATTCTCGTCGGCGGTGACTTGCCAGGGTTGATGCTCGGGACCGTCCGGGTCGGGAATGTCGGTGCGGAGCACTTGCAGTTGGACGACTTCGCCGGCCTGAAAGCCGGAGCCGGAAATGGTGGCAGTCGATCCCGGGGCATAGTCCGACTGGTCGGTGACCACGCTCGGCACATTGGTCTGCGCGTTTGCCACACTCTGGCAAAACAGGCCGAACGTCACCAACAGCAAACACACATACAATAGTTTTTTCATAGTTTTCCGTTCCAAACTGTCCAGCTAATCAATCGATTCCAAATTCTGATCAGGCTTATTTTCCGTCTCTTGTAAAACACTCCGCTCTGCGCCGAACTCAACACCCGATATTCCACTCAGGCTTTACACATCAATTTTGCGTTTTTATTTTCAAACACGCCCATATCTTGGGCAAGTCGCGGACGACCACAACAAGCGACATTACGGATTTTCACGTCCGGCAAACTACGGATGCCGAAAAGTGGACACATGGTTGTCCTACTCAATCGCCGCAACTCCATGCGCAATGGCGAGTTTGATCAAACCCGCCACGTTATGGACCTGCAACTTCTGCATAATCCGCTCGCGATGAGTTTCAATCGTACGGACGCCGATGCCGAGTTCGCCGGCGATCTCCCGATTGCTCTTGCCTTCGGCAATCTGGCTGAGGACTTCCGCCTCACGCTCGCTCAGGTCAGAGGCGGCTTGGCGGCCGCGCCGCCGGATATTTCGGGAGTGCTCGTCAAGTGCCAGGCGGGCGACTTCTGAGTTGTAGTAGGTATCCCCTTGGTTTACCCGTTCAATGGCCTGGCTCAGCTCCTCCAAAGACCCGTTTTTTAAGACATAGCCGCGCGCGCCGGAACGAATGATCTGCAGGACGCATTCATGGCTGTTATGCACCGAATGCATTAAAACTTTGACCGCGGGGACTTGCTGATTAAGCACCTTGGTCGCCTCCAGCCCATTCATTCGTGGCATGTAGGTATCCATGAATACAACATCCGGCTGCAACTCGCGTGCTTTGGAGACGGCTTCCCGGCCATCCTCCGCCTCGCCGACAATTTCCATGTTATCGTTGCTGGAGAGAAAGGAGCGTATGCCAGCCCGCACCACCGGATGATCATCCGCGAGTAGCACCCTGATTTTAATTTTGTTTATCGTTTCAGGCATAACCAAGTTGGGTCGATGCGCATTTAATGGCACAGTAAATCCTTGAACAACCGTGGCGAGCTGAGTCTGTTCGTTTTGCTGTTCATTTCGCCAATAGCATGGTCAGAAATGATGAAGATACAAACAGCGAGACTACGGATTTTAAGTCGGGTAAATTACGGATGAGCCGCAACATCCGTACGGTGCCGGAAGGTGCCGTTTCCGAATTTGGAAAATAAATATTGAAAAGCAGCCTGACTGGAATAATCAGGCGCTGGATATGAAGCGGGAACCGGGCAGCTCAGGGCAGCAGCAACACGCGATAGAAACGTTGCGGACTCACGCCGGGACTGTTCGTCATGGTGGCGGTGTCACCCGTTGCCGGCATGTCCGGCGTCGCATCCGTCCAATTGGTGGTTCCAAGGGTATCGTTGTATTGAACGCGGTAAGTAAGATTGCTCAGGGAACTCCAAGTAAGGACAATGTCGGAGTTCTGATTTCGCACAATAGACAAAATTGCGGGCGGAGGCGGGGCCGCAATGGTCAGATTACCGTTCGTGGAATGAACCAAATAATTCGGCAGCTTTCCATTAGGATCTACCAACACCGGCACGATGGGATACGTCCCGGCACGGCTGCCCGCATCAGCGATCGTGCTGTACGTCGCTGTAATATTATCGCCGTTCAAAACACCAGTAATTGTTCCAGTGAACGACGGATTGGTCGCGCCGTAGGCACGGGAGGCATTATTGGCCACCACCGTCAAGCTGGCCGTGGTCACGGTAAGCGTGCCGTTGGTGGCAGTCACAACGTAGTTGCCCAGTTTGCTGCTCGGGTCCACCAACGCAGGCACGATGCTATACGGCCCCACCGGGCTGTTGGTGGTCGCAACGCTGCTGAAGGTCGCGGTAATGTTGTCGCCATTCACCACGCCGGTAAGGGTGCCACCGAAGACAGGATTGGTCGCGCCATAAGCACGGGAGGCGTTGTTGGCGCTCGCGGTCAAGTTAGCCGCAGTCACCGTGAGCGTGCCGTTGGTGGCACTCACGGTGTAATTCCCTAGTTTGCTGTTCGGATCCACCAGCGCCGTCACGATGTTATACGGTCCCACTGGACTGTTCGTCGTCGCAATGCTGCCGAAGGTCGCAGTGATGTTGTCCCCATTCACCAGACCGGCAAGGGTGCCGCCGAAGACAGGATTGGTCGCGCCGTAGGCACGCGCGGCATTATTGGCAGCCACCGTCAAGCTGGCCGCGGTTACCACGAGCGTTCCATTGGTCGAACTTACTGTATAATTCCCGAGCTTACTGCTCGGATCCACCAACGCCGGCACAATGTTATATGGCCCCACTGGACTGTTGGTGGTCGCAATGCTGCTGAAGGTCGCCGTGATGTTGTCGCCATTCACCACTCCAGTAATGGTTCCGGTGCAAACAGGATTGGTTGCGCCATAAACGCGTGAGGCATTATTGGCCGCCACCGTCAAGCTGGCCGCAATCACGGTGAGCGTGCCGTTGGTGGCAGTCACAACGTAGTCGCCCAGTTTGCTGCCCGGGTCCACCAACGCAGGCACGATGCTATACGGCCCCACCGGGCTGTTGGTGATCGCAACGCTGCTGAAGGTCGCGGTGATGTTGTCGCCATTCACCACGCCGGTAAGGGTGCCACCGAAGACAGGATTGGTCGCGCCGTAGGCACGCGCGGCGCTATTGGCTGTCACCGCTAAACCGGCCGGATTGACCGTGAAGGATTCGTCCACGTTCGGCGCGGGATTATAATTTGCGTTTCCCGGCTGCACGGCACGGACAGTCACTGTTCCCGCACCAGTAATCGTCACGGTGCCGCCGGTTATGCTTGCCGGTCCGGAAAGAATGCTGAATGTCACCGGTAACCCGGACGATGCCGTCGCACTGACTACAAAAGCGGCGTCCCCATAGATCCGGTTCGTAAGTGCACCGAAAGCAATCGTTTGATTAGTGAAATTGGGATTGCCATCGTATTCGATGATATAGGACGAAGCCAATCCGATGGCATTCTCTTCCAAATCATTCCACAGCGGCGCGATTCCATTGGTCGGGCTGAAGAATTGGATGTGGTCTTGATGGCCGCCTGAATTATCCGGCTGGCTGGGCGCCCAATTCTGATAGGTAAAGTTTTCGCCAGTGACCCAGATCCAGTTGGTGGGGCTGTTCGGTCCGGGCAATCGGTTGCCGCCCAGCCACGGACCCAGGACAATTCCGGAGGAGTCAAAAATCCATATATTGGTGTTCTGACTCAGCAGATTGAAAACAAAAATATTTTCATTGCTCGAAGTAATGGTGGCCAGATAACCGCCTTTGCTTTGGGCCACGGCCTGGAGATTGGTCCAAGGCAGTCGCTGGCCAAACGGTTCCTGGACCACCTCATAATAATGACCGTTGCCTCCCTGATCGATGGGCCACTGCGTGCGTTGGACCGTGAAAGTTTGGTCCACATCCGGCGCCTCAAAATAATTCGTGCTCCCAACCTGGGATGCCCGCACCACCACATTTCCCGCGCCGGTCACATTTAAAACGTTGCTCGAGATGAGCGTCGCCGGACCGGATATCACACTGAAGCTAACCGGCAATCCAGAGGAGGCCGTGGCGCTCAAACTGAACGGAGCATCAGTGGAGAACTTGTCTGGGAGGGCAGCAAAGGCCACAGTCTGGGTGCTCTTGGTGAACTGAGTTTCATATTCAATGATATAACCGTGGGCGAATTGCGCATCATTCCCCCCTAGATCATTCCAGGTGTCTCCGGTGAGTCCTGCGGCACTGTAAAATTGGATATGATCCTGGTTACCACCTGAATTGTTAGGTTGACCAGCAGCCCAATTGTTATAGGTGAACAGCTCGCCCGTCACCCATGTCCAGTTGGTTGCGCTTGTTTGCCCGGGCAAAACAATCCCACCCATCCAGGGTCCGTCACCGCCGCCACCGTCGGGAACCCACAAATCTGTATTGCCACTGATCAAGCCGGCAATAAACGCGTTCTCATTCGTTGACGTGATCGTGGCCAGGTAACCGCCTCTCACGGAAGCCACGGCTTGGGCATTGCTCCAGGTGATTCCGTTGGTCCTCAGCACTACTTCGTAATAATGTCCATTGCCGCCACTGCTAACCGGCCATTGTGCCGGGACAACGGTGAGTTGGCTATTCACATAAGCAATCGTGTAATTCGAGGAAGATTGTCCCGCTACAAAAATGGGATAAAACCCGACCGGACTAATCGTCGTCGCGGTAGTCGTGAAATTCAATGCGCCCGTTAAACTTGCCGGTGTATCTCCATTAACAAAACCAGTGTATGAAGCAGTAAACACCTGGCTGGCGGACCCGTAAGATTTCAAAGCCGTGTTTGCCGCAATGGTCAGCGCGGCTGGTGCAACCGTGAAAGACTGATCAACATTGGTAGCCGTACTGTATGTTGCGTCACCTGCTTGCGAAGCACGAACGATGACCAGGCCGGCCCCGGTGATCGTAACCGCATTGCTGTTGATTGTCGCCGGTCCCGAGAAAATGCTAAAGCTCACGGGCAAACCCGAGGAGGCCGTTGCAGACAGGTTGAACCAAACATCCCCATAGGTCTTGTTGGCCAGCGCGCCAAAACTGATGGTCTGCGTGGCTTTGACGGTGAAAATACTGCTAACTCCGTTGCTTAATCCCGCCGCGCTCGCGGTCAATTGCTTGTTGGTGCCGGCCAGGTCGATTTGCAAATTGGTATAAGTCACCGTGCTGTTCCCGGCGTTCGTCCCAATATCAAGATTGGTCACGCCTTGCAACAGGCCCGTGCCGGTAGTGAGCGTCAGAATAACATTCAACGTTGCCGGCAAACCAGCGCTGCTCAATGTGCCAAACTGATCTGTGGTTTTAACCACCGGCTGATTTCCAAAAATGACTCCCGCGACAGCCGATCCTGGCTGGCTCGTGAACGCCAACTTCGCCGCTAAACCCGCAGTTTCCGAAAGCGCGCCAAAGCTGGTGCCGGCGGAGCCATTTGTGTCGGCAACCAAGCCGGCGATAACAGCGCTTCCGCCACCACTGGTTGGCCAGTAAATATTCCCTGCCCCTGCCAATGGAACGCCTGCAGTAGGCCGAATTTGAAGATTCGTCGCGCTCCCAATCGTCAGACTATCGTTGGTGGCCGTTCCTGTAACGGTGAGCGAAATCGTAATGGATGTTGCATCCATGGCCGCCACAAACGCAGCACCGATATCGCGCCCTCCTATAAACGAAACATCCGGCGTCTGTGCCGTATTGAACTCAAACCCGGCAGGCGCTTTCAGCACCAAAGTCTGTCCTACACCCGCAGCGATATCGCCATTGCCCGTCCCATCGGTAGGCTCATTAATGCTAATAGCACTCACCGTGGTCCAAGCGGGAGACATGGCGTTGCCCGCCTTGTCAGTCGATAGATTAGTCCCTCCTAAGGCTGGCGTCACCGTGACGTTCGCAAATGTGGGAATTGTGCCGATTAAAGCCCAAACCAAAGTCAGCCCAACCGCAGCGACGATTCGCCGTAACCCGCTCCGGAATGGTTGAACGACAGGCCTTTCGGCTGTGGTAATCATCATCAGCATAGTGTTTTTTCGCAATTCGCTTAACATCAGCTAATTAGCAAAGCCCATGCCGAATCGGTCCTATTCAGGTTCTATGAGCAACGGGTAGAAGACCACACTACAGGCGGGATTTCAAATTAATTGTAGGGCAAAATACGGATGCTCCTCAAACACTGAGAGTTGTAGCGCTCCTTTCATCGGCGGGAAACCCGATTGCTTATTCCAATCTCGCAATGCCATTGGTAATGGCATACTTCGTCAACCCTGCCACGCTATGGATATCCAGCTTGTCCATAACACGTTCGCGATGAGTCTCAATTGTGCGAACCCCCACTCCCAGCCGATTGGCCATATCCTTGTTGCTTTGCCCTTCAGCAATCATCGCCAGGACTTCCCGTTCGCGGCTGGTCAGCCGTTTTGAAGCGGACTCGTCATCATCGCTGCCCGCTTCCACCAAATATTGGTTCAGCACGATTTGGCTGATGTCGGGACTGAAAAATACTTCACCGCCATTGACCGATTCGATGGCGCGGACCAAATCCGCCGGCGAGGCATCCTTGAGCACGTAACCTTGCGCACCGGATTGAATGATCTGCAACACATACTGCTTGTTGCTATGCACGGAGAGAATTAAAACTCTGATTTCAGGTGATTCACTGCGCAGCAATCGCGTGGCCTCCAAGCCGCTCATGACGGGCATATCGATGTCCATGAGCACGATGTCCGGTTTCAGTTCATTCACCTTGGCGATTGCCTCCTTGCCATCGACAGCCTCTCCGACAATCTCCAGATGATCCAGGTTGCTCAAGCACGAGCGAATACCCCTCCGCACTACCGGATGGTCATCCACCAGCAACACTCTGATTCTTTTTTTCCGCTTATTCATCTACTTACTTCACTCTATCAAGAGCTTAGTCGCATTCTGCACGCTTAAACTTTGCCAAGCTTCACGTGAGAAGAATAATACTTCATTTTGCCGGCCCGCAAAGCAATCAAAAACTAACACTTTTCAAATCTTGCCATTACCTAACTAATTGATAATAAACAGCTCTCGGCTCCGAAACTCCATCCAAGTCTGTCTCTTACAATAAAGGGTTCTCACTCCACTTCATTAAATCTCCTTGGTCAATGTTATGTCCTCTTGTTGAACAGTTTAATGATGCCTTGTTTGGGACAGGTTCGTAATTTCTCATGCGCGAGGATGCGCTTCGTCATACGCACGCTTAAGTCGCTCAGTGGTTAGATGCGTATAAACCTGTGTGGTCACCAGATGCGCATGCCCGAGCAACTCCTGAACGCTCCGCAAATCCGCCCCTGCATCCAGCAAATGCGTCGCATAACTATGCCTCAACTTATGTGGCGTCAACTGCGGATCCAATCCCGCCTGCGCCAGATGTTGTTTCATCCGCTGCTGCAGTATCCGCGTCGAAAGTGGTCCCGCGTTCGCAAGTTGCGATAGAAACACCGGCGCGTTGCCGGACGGCGACTGTTCCAAAGTGCTCCAGTAATTTCGAATCGCAATGAGCGCCGGTTCGCCAATCGGTACCAGCCTTTCCTTTTTTCCCTTCCCGCGAACGCGCACCAACCGCTCATTCCAATCAATGTCCGCCGCGCCCAATCCGCACAATTCACTAATCCGCAACCCGCATGAATAAATCGTTTCCAGGATGGCCACATCCCGATAACAAACACTCGCGCTGACCGGCCTCCCCCTGCCCGGCTTGCGTTGTGTATCCAACGGCTTCAATGGTGCCGCCAGCAAATCCAACATCTGTTGCGGCGTGAGATATTTTGGCAGCCGCTTTTCCAGCTTGGGTAAAGCCACATTGCGAATCGGCGAACTGCTCACCACCCCAAGACGAATCAGGAATTTGTAAAATGATCGCAACGCGCAAAACCGAAGCTGGATGGCCGCTCGACTCAGCTTCCCACGGCCCAAAAATCGCAGATACCCCCGAAAATCATCCCGCTGCAACCCTTCCCAGCGTGGCGCTTGTTGCCTTTCATTACGATGCCAGCCATGGAATTCAACCAATGCCTGCCGGTAATTGCGTTGTGTGTAAATGGAGGCTCCGCGGTCTGCGGCCAGATGTTGCAAAAACTTCTTGATCCACTTATCGCCCAACCCCGGCTCAGTTGCCGGCACACCTTCCGCAACTTCAGGTTCCTTTCCCGGCGCGGTTGGGGCGGGATCTTTCACAACTACTATTCTTTACTGGCCGGCTCACTGCTCGGAGCAGCGGGTTTGCTCTTGGGCGTCTTGGCTGCCTTAGGCGCCTTGGGCGCGCGCGGTGCAAATTCAAAACCGACCTTCCCCCCCTCGCCCACCACCAAAAATGCCGAGAACGGACGTCCCTTCTTGGAAATAAATTTCGGCAGCAAATCCGTGCGACCCGTGGTCAACAATTTCACCATCTGCGCCCTGTCTATCTCCCGTTGCAAAATGACCTTGCCCGACCGAAAATCGCACGTCCGATTGCCGCCCACTGCCTTTTCGCAGACATAGCTCATCACGTTCTCAAACACCCGGTTGCCACACTTCGGACATTTCCCCACCGGTTCCTGGCCCGTGAAATCAACTTCCACCACCGTGCCGTCCGGATTCGTCTGGTCCTGTCCAAAATCAAATTCTGGCTTGAGCTCTGGCGTCAGCTTGATGACGGCCGCAAATGGCCTGCCCATCTTGCTGCGAAATCCTTGCAACGGTCCCACCACCCGCTTGGTGATGAGTTCCTCCGCTTCCTGGATTTCAAATTGCCGGCCCGCGACGATTTTCCAGAGCGAGAAATCGCACTTTTGACACTGGAACTTTTTGTAGTTCTCCTTCATCTCGCCGCCGCATTTCGGGCACGGCACTTTCAGCGTCCCAAAATCCCCCGGCACCGTGTCGCTTTCGTGGCTCTTGGCCTTCTCTACCATCTCCCGCGTCATGCGCGCAATCTCCCGCATGAAATCTTCGCGCTTCAACTGCCCGCGCGACATCTGCTTCAGTTTGAACTCCCAATCCCCCGTCAACTCCGGCGAACACAGTTCCGGCACATTCAGGCCCCGCAGCAGCGTAATCAGCGAAAACGCCTTTGCCGTCGCCTGCAATTCCCGCCCGTTGCGCTGCACGTATTTTTCGTAAATCAATCCTTCAATGACTGCCGCGCGGGTCGCGGGCGTGCCGAGCCCCTTCTCGCTCATCGCTTCGCGCAGTTCCTCGTCTTCCACCAGTTTCCCCGCCCCTTCCATCGCACTCAACAACGTCGCTTCCGAAAAACGCGCGGGCGGTTTGGTTTGCGTCCCAATCACCTCCACGTTGATGGTCTTGACGGTCTCGTTCGCTTGCACGGGAGCCAGCGTCGGCGTGTCTTCGGTCTGCGCTTCCTTCCCATAAATGGCCAGCCAGCCGGGACTGACCATCACCTTGCCTTCGGTCTTGAAGGGCTCGCTCTCCACTCGCGTGATGCGCGTGGTCACCAGAAATTCCGCCGCCGGATAAAACACGGACAGAAACCGCTTCGTGACCAGATCATACAACTTCTGCTCCGGCTCGCTCAAATTCTTCGGCGCCTGCGCGGTCGGAATGATGGCGAAATGGTCCGAAACCTTCGCGTTGTTGAAAATCCGCTTGTTCGGCTTGACCCAATCCTGCTTCAAGATTTGATCCGCAAAGCTGCTGTATCCCGTGGTGTCCGCCAGCATCCCCATCGTCTTCTTCACGGTGGCAATGTAATCTTCCGGCAACGCCCGCGAATCAGTTCGCGGATAGGTCAGCACCTTGTGTCGCTCATACAAAGCTTGCGCCAATCCCAGGGTGTTCTTTGCCGAGAACCCGAACCGCCCGTTCGCTTCCCGCTGCAAACTGGTCAAATCATACAACAACGGTGAAAGCTGCGTCGTCGGCTTGCTTTCCTCCGTGACGATGCCCGGCTTCCCTAGGCATTTTTCCCGAATCGCATCCGCCAGCTTCTGGTCCCAAACCCGCTCGGGCTTAAGGTCCGTTTCGCCATCCTTCTTCTCGCGCGAAAACTTCTCGTCAAACCAGCGCCCGGGATATTCCCCTGCCTTGGCCCCGAAACTGCCGTGGATTTCCCAGTAATCCTTCGGCAAAAATTTCTTAATCTTCTCCTCGCGCTCCACCAAAATCGCCAGCGTCGGCGTCTGCACCCGGCCCACCGTCGTCAGATGAAATCCGCCGGTCTTGGAGTTAAACGCCGTCATCGCCCGCGTGCCATTGATGCCCACCAGCCAGTCAGATTCCGACCGGCAAATCGCCGCGTCCGCCAGCGGCAGCATGCTCTCGTCGCTGCGCAATGTTTCAAACCCTTCCCGAATCGCCGCCGGCGTCATCGATTGCAGCCAAAGCCGCTGGATCGGCTTGTCCGACTTCGTGTGTTGCACGATATACCGAAAAATCAGTTCCCCTTCCCGGCCGGCGTCGCAGGCATTAATTAACGAGCTGACATCCTTGCGCTTGATCAGCTTGGTCAGCACCCGTAGGCGCGGCTCGCTCTTCTCGATTGGCAACAGGGCAAAATGCGGTGGGATCACCGGCAAGTTAGCGAAGGTCCACTTGCCCCGTTTGACCTCAAATTCCTCCGGCACCGTGATGGTCAACAGATGGCCGACGGCAGACGACAGCACAAAACGATCACTTTCAAAGTAATCTTCGTGCTTCGTAAATCCGCCCAGTGCCTTGGCGATGTCGCTGGCGACTGACGGCTTTTCCGCTATAATTAATGTTTTACCCATGGATCAATTTTTTTGCCATATACAACCAGTTACCTCACAACTGCAACTGGATATTTTTTGCAAGTGTGGGGAAACTGGCGCAAATTTCGCGCCTTGTCAACCGGTCATCCAACCTTCCCGGCTCTGGCGACTCTCCATTAATGTCTCAATTCCTCCAATTCCCCACATGGAATCCCCCCCATTTTTGAATACAGTTTTTTCGCCCGCATATATTTCATTTGCCATAACATACCTCACTTCCGCCTCTTCGGTATGAGCGCATTCCAGCCGCCCTCAATCCCATTTTCCCGTCAGCCCTGGCGGAAGCACCTTCCAACTGACGAACCTCCCCAGCACCCCTTCCCACAACAACCTGCGTTCAAAATCATACCTTAAATCACCTTAAATCGCCTTAATTTCTGCCTAAATTTTAAGGCACCACCTTGACTAGCCTTGACTGACCTTGGTCTCCGCATAATGACCCGTGCGGAAGCACCCAGACAGTAGCCGGAGGTTGAGCGCAGCGACACCTCTGGAAACCAATCCAGACCCGCACCATCCCGGAGCGGATGGCAGAACCATGTCAAAAATCGTTTCATAAAAAAATTGAGGCTCGAATTACCTCAAATTACCTTGACCAGCCTTAAGGCCACCCTGGCCGAGCCTCAAGTTACCTTGTTCTACCTTGTTACTCATAATTGCCGTCCGGAAGGACATTTTCATCCTTCCCAATCGTCGTCGTCGTCCTCGTCGTCGATCCCATTCCCCCCTCCGCGACTCCGCAGTAAAACTTCCCCTCCGCCAACCCTGAACTTTCATATCGTTCATGTGCTCATCCAATCACATTCCCAAATCCCCGACTGTCGCTCGTGTCGCTCGTGTCGCTCAGCTTTTTGGTCCCAAATTATCCCTTTCCCTATTACCCTTCACGCTTGGCCCTCCCAAAAGATGCTTGATTTACCACCCATTTTCAGCATACTGCCCGACGAAGTGCATCAACTTAAATGTGCTGAAAAGATTTGATTCGGGCGATGGTACGTTTCTTCAGCGGGCTTCCTCAGCCCCACCTCCTTGGCGTCTGTTGCCCGAATCTTTTTTCATTGCGTCCTTAACCTCCACCCATCATTTCCCAATGCAAAACTGGCTGAAAATCGAATCCAGCAAATCCTCCGTGCTCGTCTTCCCCACAATCTCCCCCACGGCATTCACCGCAATCCGCAAATCCATCGCCACTAATTCCAGCATCTTATTCGATTGCAACGCCTCCACCGTCCGTTGCGTTGCCATGCGCGCCCGGTTCAACGCTTCCTGGTGACGCGAGTTAATCATCACCTGCAGCATCTCCGCCCGGATTTCCCCCGCCCAAACCAGTTCCTTGATCGCCTCCTTCAACGCCTCAATCCCCTTCCCCGTCAGGCAGCACACCTCCACCGTTGCCTCCTTGGTCCCAACCGGCAGCTTGAGTTGCGCGGGCAAATCCATCTTGTTCCTGACCAAAATCCGTTTCTTGCCCGCAAACTCCGCCAGGTAATCTTCATCCGCTTTCGTCAACGGCTCCGACGCATCGAGCACGTGCAATATAAATTCCGCCCGCGCCAATGCCTCGCGACTCCGCCGTATCCCCTCCACTTCAATCGCATCCCCCGCTTCGCGTAACCCCGCCGTATCCACAAATATCACCGGCAACCCGCGAATGTTCGCCGTCTCTTCTATCGTATCCCGCGTCGTCCCTGGAATCGGCGACACAATGGCGCGCTCATGCCCCAACAACTGATTCAACAGGCTCGATTTCCCCGCATTGGGCCGACCCACAATCGCCGCCCGGATGCCGCGTCGCAAAATCTGTCCTTCACGCGAAGTCCGCAGCAATTCATCCATGAACGCCACCCCGCGCTCCAACCGTGCAATCAGTTGCCCTTTCGTGTCGGGCGCAATGTCTTCGTCAGGAAAATCAATGTGCGCCTCCACATGCGCCAGCGTCTTGATCATTTCGTCGCGCAGCAAATTGATCCGTTGCGAAAGTTTCCCTGCGAGTTGTTCATTTGCCGCCGCCAGCGCCAGCTCAGTGCGCGCATGAATCACATCCACCACCGCCTCCGCCTGCGCCAAATCAATGCGCCCATTCAAAAAAGCCCGCCGCGTAAACTCGCCCGGTTCCGCCAGCCGCGCGCCGCTCGCCAGCACGGCGTCCAGCACCAGCTTCGCCGCCAGCAATCCGCCATGACACGTGATCTCCACCACATCCTCCCGCGTCAACGTCCGTGGTGCGCGCAACACCGCCGCCATCACCTCATCCACGTCCCGCCCCGCCCGCACAATCTTCCCGTAATGAATCGTATGACTCGGTGCCGCCGACGGCTTTAACGCCGACTTCCCCAGCGGCACAAAACATTTGTCCGCCACCGCCAGCGCGTCCGGCCCGGAAATGCGTATCACCGCCAACCCTCCCTCCCCCAACGCCGTGGCAATCGCCGCGATTGTATCCTCAAACATGGCTTTCGCGCCTCACCGATGCCCGCCGCAATTCCCCGCCGCATTCTCCGCATCCCGCCCCTCCAAAAACAACCGCGCCTTCTCGTAACTCTTCTTATGCAAATAATGCATCAAATCCGGCGCTGTCTGCGGCGGCAACTGCCGCGTCAACTCATCCAACCGACTGAACAATGGCAACAGATTCGGCTTGGGATTCGCCGTCGGCATCGATTTTACCAACCGGTCCAATTCAATCAGCGTCTGCAAAATGGTTTCTTCCGTTCCTGTCATAATCTTATATGTAACCCCATTGCTCCATCACTCAAAGCCAATTCCACCCATCGGAAATCTTCCTCCCAATCGCCCTCACTCCTGGTTCGGAGTTCAAGCTTTAGCTTGTCAGTACCACGCCAGAAGAGTCCCTCAGCATAAAATGCCCAATCAACCAAAGCCCTGAAACCACCCGCCCACCGGATCGCGGAATTCATTCCGCTCCATCTTAACTACAACCAGCGAGCCGAAACCCGCAAGAATCGGCTTACACCTCCGACGCCTTCCTCGCCCTCGCCTGTCGGACGGGAGAGGGACGGGGTGAGGGTCCTCAATCTCTTCTCATCGTCCTCGTCCTCGATTTCCTCCCTCCCATTTACCCAATCAAATTCTTGGACAACCGCGTTTTATCAGTGTTTTATGTATGGCTTACTTTACGTATGGACGAAACCAACTCATTAATCGAGCAACGCAAAGCCAAACTGGCCTCCCTGCGCGCCAAGGGCATCAATCCGTTTGCCAATAAATTTACCCCCACCGAGACCTGCGACCACGCCCGCTCCAACTATGTCGAAGGCCGCGAAGTCGCCCTCGCTGGACGCATCACCGCACACCGCGAGATGGGCAAAAGCATGTTCCTCGACATCAAAGACCAAAGCGGCCGCATCCAGATTTACGCCCAGAAGCAGGCCCTCGGTGACGAACAGTTCGACATCTTCAAGCACCTCGACCTCGGCGACTTCATCGGCGTGAATGGCGTGCTGTTCACCACCAAGACCGGCGAACCCTCGGTCAAGCTCGTCTCCTTTGTCATCCTCGCCAAGGCGCTCCGTCCCCCACCCGAGAAATGGCACGGCCTCGTCGATACCGAAATCCGCTATCGCCAGCGTTATCTCGATTTGATGGCCAACGATGAAGTGAAGAAAACCTTCCTTCTCCGCAGCGCCATCGTCCGCGAGATCCGCAACTTTTTCCATTCGCGCGGCTTCGTGGAAGTGGAGACTCCCATGATGCAAAATATTCCCGGCGGTGCCGCCGCCGCGCCCTTCGTCACGCATCACAACGCGCTCGGCTGCAATTTCTACCTCCGCATCGCCATTGAGCTTTATCACAAACGCCTTCTCGTTGGCGGCATCGATAAAATTTTCGAGATTGGCAAAAACTTCCGCAACGAATGTCTCTCCCGCAAACACAATCCCGAGTTCACCATGCTCGAGGCATATCAAGCTTACGGCGATTACGAGACCATGATGGAACTCACGCAATCCATGATTGTGCACATCGCCCAGACCACGCTCGGCACATTGGTCATCGAACACAAGGACGCCGAAGGAAAGGTCACCAAGACCATCGACCTCACCCCCAACTGGCGCCGCGTCAAATACAAGGACCTCGTCCGCGAAAAAGCCGGGGCTGACTGGTTTGAAATCACCTCGCAGGCCCGCAAAGAACGCGCCGTCTCCCTCGGCGCAGAAATCGGCAAGGAATATGAGGACTTCGAAGTCACTGGCGCGGTCTTTGAAAAACTCATCGAGCCAACCTTGATCCAACCCACTTTCGTCACCCATCTCCCCAAGGAATTGGTGCCCCTCGCCAAGCTTTCGCCCGAAGACCCCACCACTGTGGAAGTCTTCGAATGCTGCATCAACGGCCAGGAAGTCGCCCCCGCCTATTCTGAGCAGAACGACCCCATCGAACAACGCGAACGCCTCGAACATCAGGCCGGCGGCGAGCAACAAAAACTCGACGAGGATTTCCTCGTCGCCTTGGAACACGGCATGCCCCCCGCCGGCGGCATGGGCATGGGCATCGACCGCCTCTGCATGATGCTCCTCGGCCAGGAATCCATCCGCGACGTCATCCTCTTCCCCCAGATGAAGCCAAAGGGTTGATACCTTTCCGTTTAGAACATAAATACTGGCTTCGCCAGCGCACGGGCCGGAGGCCCGAAAGAACGTGGAGTCAGGCGTCTCGCCCCCCGGTCCCAGCCGAAATATTCACAAGCGCAAAAACCAACCTGAACCCCAACCCTTGAACACGACCTCCGCCTCCCTCTTGTGTGCTTGAGTAGAGAGGGTACGGGGGGCCCCAATCTCTTTTCTCTTTTAATCGTCCTCGCTTGTCCCGCCGTAGCGCCTTGGCGAAGGCGGATCCTCGCTCATGGTTCGGAGTTCAAGCTTTAGCTTGTTGGTACCGCGCCAGAAGAGTTCCTCGCATAAAAAAGCCCAATCAAGCAAACCCCTGAAACCACCCGCCCATCGGATCGCGGAATTCATTCCGCTCCCCTAGCCGTGCGAATGCTTGAGCAGGCTACGGGGTGGAGGTACTCCATCTTTTCTCCTCGTCTCCTCGCCCATCCGCCGACTTGTCCGCCATCCTGTCCGCCGGAGCCTTGGCGAAGACGGATCCGCGGTTAAAATCCCCATTCCCCATGATGCCCCGTGCGGAAGTTTTCCCTCTTCACCTTGACGCGAAGCCCTCGTGCGTGGACTGTTGATGCGTTGGCCGCATTGTGACCACGAAATAAATCCGTGGCTCAATAACATAAATGGATAAACCGCCCATCATCCCATTATTGACCCGCGCTGAACTCAACGACCTCGCGCGAGCCAAGGCGCTGCTGGAAAACCCCGGCTTTGCCATGCGCCTCGCCAACAAGCTGGGCGGGCCAATTGAGAAGGGTTTCACCCTGTTGCCCAAGGGCTGGTCCTCCACGGTCAACCGTGCCGCCAAGTCCGCCATGCTCAAGGCACTGAACGTCGCCGTTTCCACCTTGAACAACCGCGGACCCCGCAAGTCCCGCGAATTTTTTCACAAGGTGCTCGTCGGAACTTCCGGCGGCATCGGCGGCGCTTTTGGTCTCGCCGCGTTGCCGGTCGAACTCCCGGTCTCCACCACCATCATGCTCCGCTCCATCGCCGACATTGCCCGCAGCGAAGGCCATGACTTGAAGCTGATGACCACCAAGCTGGCCTGCCTCGAAGTGTTTGCCCTCGGCGGCACCACCCGCGCCGACGACGCCGCGGAAAGCGCCTATTGGCTCACCCGCGCCGCCCTCAGCAAATCCATTTCCGAAGCCGCCTCCTACCTCGCCGAAAAAGGCGCGGTGGACGCCACTGCCCCCGTGGTGATTCGCCTCATCAACAGCATCGCTTCACGCTTCGGCATTATTGTCTCCGAAGAAGTCGCCGCCAAAGCCCTCCCCATCGTCGGCGCCGCCGGTGGCAGCGTCGTCAATGTGCTTTTCATCAATCATTTCCAGGACATGGCCCGCGGCCATTTCATCGTGCTGCGCCTCGAGGATAAATACGGCTCCGAAATGGTCCGCGATGCTTATGCGGGACTCGCCCTTCAAATTCCCCCGCGCCTGGCCTTGCCCGACCGCAAATAAAAAAGCGCGAAAGGCATCGCCTCCCGCGCTTTATTGAAACTGATTCGGCTTACTTCTTCGCCGCTTCGTAGTTCTTGGCAACTTCCGGCCAATTTACCACGTTCCAAAAAGCTTTCAGATAATCCGGTCGCTTGTTCTGATATTTCAGATAGTAGGCATGCTCCCAGACATCGCAGCCAAAGATCGGCTTGCCTTCGCAACCGGCAATCGCCTTGCCCATGATCGGATTGTCCTGGTTCGCGGTGGAAACGATTTCCAGCTTGCCGCCGTTGACCACCAGCCAGGCCCAGCCGCTGCCGAAACGTCCCACGCCCGCCGCTTCAAATTTTTCCTTGAACGCGTCGAAACTGCCAAACGTCGCATTGATATCCGCGCCCAGTGTGCCAGCCGGCGTGCCGCCAGCTTTCGGCGCCATCAGCTTCCAGAACATCGAATGGTTCACATTGCCGCCGCCATTGTTGCGCACAGCGCCACGGATGTCTGCCGGCACGGCATCCAAATTGC
The DNA here is from genome assembly GCA_028293325.1 of Pedosphaera sp. GTDB lineage: Bacteria > Verrucomicrobiota > Verrucomicrobiia > Limisphaerales > Pedosphaeraceae > JAQGOT01. The sequence continues at coordinate 25,250 of JAQGPA010000124.1, forward strand.
TGATGAGTTCCTCGGGCGATTTCTTTTCGAGATCCGGTTTGCCGGCAATCGCCTTGTTAACGTTCGTGACATAAGCATTGTGATGCTTGTCGTGATGTATTTCCATCGTCATCGCATCGATGTACGGTTCGAGCGCGTCTTTGGGATAAGGAAGAGGGGGTAGTTCGTATGCCATAGTTTTCTTAGTTTAGATTAATCTGCCCGGAACAAATGCCCAATGAAACAACCTTTATTGGTGCGCAGCACTCTAGCCGACAAACACCTTCCGCACAAGGCGATTTTACCTTTTCACCAAATCAACAAAGTTTTTTAACAGTTGCAAACCGACCTTCTGGCTCTTCTCCGGATGAAACTGCGTGGCATAAACATTGTCCCGCCATACCGACGACGCAAACGGCTGCCCATACGTGGTCCGGGTCGCCACGATGGATGCATCCACCGGCTGCGGAAAAAAGCTGTGCACGAAATAAACATAACTGCCGCTGGGTATCCCGCGATACAACGGACAGTCTGTCTGGGCCACGTCAATTTGGTTCCAACCAATTTGCGGAATCTTCAATCCCGGCTGCTCCGCGAACCGCACCACACTGCCTTTGAAAACGCCCATCCCCGCGGCGCAACTGTTGAACTCCTCGCTCTTCTCAAACATCGCCTGGTAACCCACGCAAATGCCCAGAAACGGCCGCCCTGATTGGATGTATTTGCGGGACGCCTCCAGCATCTCCTGTTTTTGCAGCGCATTCAGGCAATCATCAAACGCCCCCACGCCGGGCAGCACCACCGCCTCCGCCTCTGTCAACTCCTCAGGCCGCCGCACCACCTGCACTTCCGCGCCGACCTTCAACAACGCCTTCTGGGCGCTGCGCAAATTCCCGGAACCGTAATCAATGAGAGCAATCACGCGCGAACAATAGTTTGGACAATCTTATATTTCAACACTCTCCAGAAGCCATCTCATAAATAGCCGCAGATGGCGCGGCCAGAGATTTGGGCCGGCCACGAGGCGAGAGGAGGGAGCATCCCCAAAGGGGGCTGTGACCGACGAACAACGAAGTGGCCGG